>JAFAUY010000452.1 GCA_019243005.1 Verrucomicrobiota bacterium
CCTGAACCGGAACAAAAAGAAGGTCTGGCGCAGGCCAGGAGTTACTTCAGACGGGCCTTGCGTTACGCCGTCTGCGGTCCGGAGCCGATGGTACTGATCGTGGCGGGCCGGGTGGGGTCCGGAAAGAGCACGTTAGCCGGGGCACTCGGAGACGAGTTGGGCTGCGAAATTTTTTCTTCAGACCGGACGCGGAAACGGCTGGCAGGAGTCCCCCTTTATGAGCGCGGCACCTCCACCCGGCGCCGCCGCCTTTACTCCGAAGCCATGACCGGCCGAACGTATCGGGAGCTATTCCGATGCTTGAGAGAACCGCTGAAGGAAGGGCACAGCGCCATCATCGATGCCACGTTCAGCCGCCGTGCTCACCGTGACCGGCTTAGGGAACAACTGGAGGACGCCGGGGTACCCTTCTGTTTTGTGGAAGCCCAAGCCTCGACCGAGTTGCTCAAACGGCGGCTGAAAGAGCGGGAGGAAAGATCAGATGAAGTTTCCGATGCCCGCTGCGAGGATTTTGCATCGATCGACCGCTCTTACGAAGCGCCGGCGGAATCGGAATTCGGCGCACTCCAGCTTATCGCCGTCAACACCGAGCATTCGCTCGAAGCGACCGTGACGGAGACATTAAAACGGCTAACCCGGCGTAGCGTCAGCCTGACGTAAGCAGGATGGGCGCCCTCAACTTAACACCGGCTTTTTTTCCGGATAGATCAGGTACGGGATAGCCAAGGCGGTTCCGATCGCCGCCAGCGTCAGGGTGACCTCCAACAGATTTCTCATCCCGTTGATGGCCGCAGCGACTTCCTCGCCGGGACGTACGCGAAGAAGCGTGAAAAGATTCGTCAATCCCCTGGCAGCGATGCTTCCAGGAATCATCGGGATACACCCAACCAGCGCGATAATCGATCCCCGCCATGAAAAGGCGCCCGATCGAAAGCGACAAGCGGGCGATGTCCGACAGCGAGGGCAAGGAGACGTCGCCACCGCCATGGTCGCCGCGTTCCAGGCGGCTCGCCGGTGTTCCCCCGTTTAAGTCTTCGGAAATGCGCTCCCCAAACTTTGATGTGGCCATTTCTATCTAGTTCGGAGTCAACTCTAACCGGATTCGAAATGGTAGTTGCCCGCAACGTCGAGGACAAGGAGGTGGCTGGCGGAGGCGTCCACTTTGCGCGCCAGCAGCAGGTCGCTGATGACTTGAACCGCGCGCGGCGCGAGCCGGTCCGAGACGACCAGTTCAACCTTGCAATGGTTCGCCGTTCCAGCTTTGTGAGGCTTTCGACCGGAAAACCCGGGGTCGCCCGGGCTGAGCCAGCCGCACGAGATCATCAACGCCGGGTTTACGATGCCGGAGGCGGCCAGTTCGGTACGCAACGGTTCAAGCGATTCAAGCGGAACGCAAACTTCAATTTTCTTCACGGCGGCCATTTCCGGTTGGTTAATGGATGCGGTCGTAGCGCTCCTGAAGCGCCCGCACCAGCGCCTCCGACGCGCTCGGGTGCACCAGCGACAGGTCGGCCACCTGGCGCGCCGTCAGCCCCTGGCGGATGGCCGTGGAGGCCAGGTTAACGATTTCGGCCGCCCGCGGCCCGATCGCCAGGCACCCCAGGAAGCGCGCCGTACCGCTTTGCACCACCAGTTTAAGTTTGGTGGTTTCGGGTTCCACGACCGTCGCGTCGTCGTCGGTGACCAATCGCAGGGTGTGCGAGAGCACCTCAACCTCCTGGCCGGCCGCGTCGGCTTCGGCTTGGGTCCAGCCGGCAGCAGCAATCGGCGGCTGGGTATGCAGGCAGCGCGGGATCCAATGAAGGTCAAAGCGGGCCGGCACCCCCAGGATGGTCTGGACGGCCACGCGCGCCTGGGCGGCGGCCACGCTGTCCAGCATGCCCAGGCCAGTGACGTCACCGATGGCAAACACCGAGGGCACCGCCGTGCGCATGCGTTCATCGACCGGGATAAACCCTTCCGCCGGTAACCCGACCTGCTTCAGCCCGAGGTTTTCCACATTGGGTAGCCGGCCCGTGGCCACGAGCGTCAGGTCCGGCGTGATCACCGTGCCGTTGG
>JAFAUY010000280.1 GCA_019243005.1 Verrucomicrobiota bacterium
GAGCCCTTTTCGAAATAACGGGTGAAAACAGTGCTTTTCCTAGGGAAGCCACCGCTGTTTTCGGAAATTACTTGTGCAATCGATACAGACCTGAACCGGGTTTGCACTTGTTCGTAGGAGCGCATGCGCCAGAGATGCACCCACGGCTGACCTACCGGAGATGATCGGTTCTGGCCATAAAGGGTAAGGGATTGCGAATGCCTGTCCCAACTCATCCCAAGTTTATACCCTCCCTATAACCACTAAGCGCTACGCCTACTAAATGGAAATTCGCTGTTATGATCTCGTGTGGGGCGAAATCGCCAATCGGGGAAGCTGGACCAAAAGGCTCGATAGGGCGGGCGACTGCAATTGGCGACCCGGTTGCCCGAGCAGACGCTTGAAGCCCTCCGGGACCAATTGGCGAGAGCGGCTGGAAAACCACGTGGCCGCCGAGCATTTATGGTGTGGCCGCCGGGTCCGGGTGGTCGACGGCACCACCGGTTCGATGCCCGACACGGCCCAAAATCAGGACGCCTACCCCAACCGAGCGGCCAGAAAGCCGGCTGCGGCTTCCCGATGCTGAAGGCCGTGGCCCTCTTCTCGCTGGCCAGCGGCGACAACGCTGCAGCCTTGCACGAATCGGCAGAGAGGCCATTATACCAATGGAACGTAGGCCCTCAGCCGCCGAGGGCACTTGTTATGTCCCCCTTGTTCCCAGAACCAACCGTTGCAGAACCGCCCGATCCGGCTGCTTCTGACGCGCCTGCCCTCAACATTCTGCTCGTTGACGATCAGCATGATAAGCTCCTCGTCCTGCAGGCGATGTTGGCCGACCTGGGAGAGCGGTTGGTGCTGGCCCACTCTGGCACCGAGGCGTTGCGCTGCTTGCTCGAGCAGGAGTTCGCCTTGATCCTGCTCGACGTCAACATGCCCGTTCTTAACGGCTTCGAAACGGCGGCCCGGATGCGGCAACACAAGAATTCCGAGCTAACGCCGATCATTTTCATCAGCCCGGTCAGCAATTGCGGAACCCACGCGTCGCGCGGCTACTCGTTGGGGGCGGTTGATTACATCGTGACGCCCATTGTACCCGAGGTGCTCCAGGCGAAGGTGTCGTTCTTGCTTGACCTGTTGAGGAAGAACCAACGATTGAAGCGCCAAGTCGAAGAGCGCGAGCGGGTGCGGCAGCAGATCCAGCAATCTCTGCAACGAGAAATACTCCTGCGGCGGGAGATCCAACATCGGGTAAAAAACAACCTGCAGGTCATTTCCAGCCTGCTGTTCCTTCAGTCCACGCACGTTACCGACCCAGGCACCCGAGAGATCCTACGAGAGAGCCAAAGCCGCGCTCGTTCCATCGCGCTGATCCATGAGAAATTGGATCAATGCGTCGACCTGACCGGGGTTCACTTTGACGATTACGTGAGACAATTGGCCGGCGATTTGCTCCGTGCCTACGGGCTTAAGCCGGAGGCCGTCAGCCTCCGGCTTGATGCGGAGGGAATTTTTCTGGGAATTGATGCGGCGATACCATGTGGCCTGATCGTTAACGAGTTGATCTCTAACGCCCTGAAATACGGTTTGCCACGCGGCGAGACGGCCGAAATTTGCATCGATCTCCACCGCAGCGCGCCCGGATGGTTCACGTTAAGCGTCCGTAACAGCGGTGTGGGTATACCAAAGCATTTTGATCTCCAAACGACCGGGACCCTGGGATTAAAGTTGGTGAGCGATTTAGCCCGACAACTTGGTGGTACGGTCGAACTGGAGAGCAAGAATGGAACGACGGTAAAGATCGCGTTCATGGAACCATGTACCACAAAGCGGGGTGACTGATGGCGACGGCTAAGATTCTGATTGTCGAGGACGAGATCCTCGTTGCCCGTGAACTGGAAGCAAGGCTTCGGAGTTTAGGCTACGCCATAGCCGGCGTAGCTTTGTCCGGAGAGGAAGCCTTGAGGGCGGCGTCAGAACTTCAGCCCGACATCGTACTGGTGGATATCGTGCTGAAAGGGCCGATGGACGGGATTGCGGTGGCCGACGAAATGCGGACCCGGCTCGACCTGCCGGTCGTTTACGTGACGGCCTATGCCGATGAAAGCACCGTACGACGTGCGAAGGTGACCCAGCCTTACGGGTACATCGTCAAGCCATTTTCGGACAGCGAAGTGTACGCGGCGGTGGAAATTGCCCTCTACAAACATCAGATCGAAAGAAAACTGCGCGAGGCGCAAGAAGCGGGGCTGCTTCTAGCTGCGATCATGGAGTCGTCGCCTGATGCGATCGTAGGCTGGACTCTGGCCGGCACCGTTTTCAGCTGGAATCCGGGTGCGGAGAATCTCTACGGTTACTCTGCGACGGAGGCGTTGGGCCAATGTATGGCCACCTTGATGGTTCCACCGGACCGGCACAACGAGATTCCGCAGATTGTGGAGCGCATCGAGCAAGGCGAGCGCGTCGAGGGCTACGAGACCGTGCGGGTGCGTAAGGACGGCACAGTGGTCGCGGTGTCACTGACCGTTTCGCCGATCCGGAATTCTGCGGGCGAAATTGTGGGCGCCGCAACCGTCGGACGCAGGATCGGCGGAGCGAAGCGCGAGAAGGAACGGCTCCCGGTAGGAAACGAAGCGCGTGCGGCCGAGCCAAGCGGCCGATCGCGTTGAAAGCACGGCCACCTGCCGGCGAAGGTGGTCGACTTATGCTTCATTGCGTCTGCCACCCCGAACTGCAACCCCCCACTAAAAGCGATCGATGAGCACCAAACCCGCCACCATGACCGGCGCCATCCTGCCCGGCAATAGCACCGTTGAATTCCGCGAAGTGCCCGTGCCCAGCCCCGGCCACGGCCAGGTGCTGGTCCAGATGAAAGCCAGTTCGATTTGCGGCAGCGACATCCGGGCCATTTACCGCGCCCATTTGGGCAAGGGCCCCGAAGCCTACCAGCCCGGCACCATCAGCGGGCACGAACCCTGCGGCCAGATCGTCGAAGTCGGCCCGGGCTGCCGCGAGTTCAAGGCCGGCGACCGGGTGATCCTTTACCACATCAGCGGCTGCGGCGTCTGCGAGGACTGCAAGAGCGGCTACATGATTTCCTGCCACAGCGAGCACCGGCGGGCCTACGGCTGGCAGCGCAACGGGGGCCACGCGCCCTACCTGCTGGCCGAAGAGAATACCTGCGTGCGGCTGCCCGACAACCTGTCCTACGTCGATGGCGCGCTGATCGCCTGCGGCTTCGGGACCGCTTGGGAAGCCCTCACCCGCATCGGGGTGAACGGGCAGGACCGCTTGTTGGTCACCGGCCTGGGCCCGGTCGGCCTAGCCGCGGCGATGTTGGGTCGCGCCCTGGGGGCGCACGAAGTCATCGGCGTCGATACCAGCCCGGGCCGGCTGGAGCTTGCGCAGGGGCTGGGTTTGGTGGACCACGCGGTCAAGAGCGATGCCGAAGCGCTGTCGCGCATCCAGGAACTTACCCAGGGCAAAGGGTGCGAGGCCAGCGTTGACTGCTCGGGGGCGCCGCCCGCGCGCCTGCTGGCCCTGCAAGCCACGCGGCAGTGGGGCCGGTGCGCCTTCGTGGGCGAGGGCAACCACGTGCAATTCGACGTGTCGCCCTGGTTGATTCACCCGCAGATCACCCTCTACGGCTCCTGGGTCACCAGCCTGGGGCACATGGCGGAGTTAGCCGAACGGCTCTCGCGCTGGGAGCTTCACCCCGAGAAGACCGTGACGCACCGTTTCACGTTGGAACAGGCACCTGAGGCCTACCGGGTGATGGACGCAGGCCAGTGCGGCAAGGTAGTCATCGTGTTCCCTGAGTAAGTCTGACCAATTCTTTTCCTTGAAATCGGGTTGGCGTAAGGATCGTCCCGTTGTTATCCTTTCGAATGCGCCCCCGACAGCAAAGCCTCTCGTTTCGTTCGTCGGCCTCGACCTTTGTGGCGCCCCACCTCGCTCCAGACGCCGTGCGTAATTGGTGCGGCAGTTCCCAAACAGGATCATGAAAAAGGTCAAAGGATTTCGCTGGTGGATCGTCGGGCTGATCTGCCTCGGGACAATCATTAACTACCTGGCGCGCAATTCCCTTGCGGTACTTGCCCCGGTGCTGCAGAAGAACTTAAGTTTTTCCACCCAGGAATATTCCTACGTCGTAGCGGCCTTCCAGGTCGGCTACACGGTTATGCAATCCGTCTGCGGCTATGTGCTCGACTTTTTGGGGTTAAAACTTGGGTTTGCTTTGTTCGCGGTGGCCTGGTCCGGAGCGAATTTGCTCCACGCGCTCGCCAGCAGCTGGGGTTCGCTGGCCTTCTTTCGCGGGTTGCTTGGACTCAGCGAAGCCGCGGCGATTCCGGCCGGCATCAAGGCGATCTCGGAGTGGTTTCCGGCTAAGGAACGCTCGGTCGCAGTCGGCTATTTCAACGCGGGCACCTCGCTCGGGGCTCTCCTGGCACCCCCGCTGGTGGTTTGGGTCCTGGTGCAATCGAGCTGGCAGATGGCCTTCATCGTCACCGGCGGCCTGGGATTCATTTTCGCGCTGCTTTGGTGGCTCTTTTACCGGCCACCAGGGAATCATTGGCTGGTGGATGATCGCGAGCGTGATTACATTCGCGCGGGCCAGGAAAGCAAAGCGACCGCGGAGGAACGGAAACCGCCACCGGTCTTAGAGATTCTCTCCTCTTCCAGATTCTGGGGCATCGCTATCCCTCGCTTCCTCGCCGAGCCGGCCTGGCAAACCTTTAACTTCTGGATCCCGCTTTACCTGGCGAACGAACGCCACATGAATCTGAAGCAGATCGCTATCTTCGCGTGGCTACCTTTTCTCGCGGCGGATGTCGGGGGGATCTTCGGCGGATACCTGTCCCCGCTGTTGATGAAGCATTTCAAGATGAGACTCATCCCCTCGCGCATTGCGGGGATTGTGTTGGGGGCCATCCTGATGATCGGACCCGGTTGTATCGGGCTGGCTGCCAGCCCTTACCTGGCCATTGCGTTGTTCTGCATGGGGGGCTTCGCCCACCAGATGATTTCTGCGCTGCTCAATACCCTGAGCGCGGATGTTTTCGACCCGCACGAAGTGGCGACGGCCAACGGGCTCACGGGCACCGCCGCCTGGACCGGGGGCTTGAGCTTTTCGCTGGTCGTCGGCGCGCTGGCGGCCACGATCGGGTATGGCCCCTTGTTCGCCTGTTTAACCTTGTTCGATATGATCGGCGCGACGGTTGTCATCGAGTTGCTCCGCGGCGCCAGCCGGCGCAGCGCCATCTAGATTTGGAGGCTCTCATGTCCCTCGACGAAGTACCGATTTTTGCGATCACGGAGCGGGCAGGAGCGCGGGTTACGTTGCAGAGCCCGCAGAACCAGCGAATTCATCTCTTTATCCTGGAGCCGGATATTATCCGTGTGCTGGTGCTTCCCGATGGGAAGCTCCGTTTTCCCCGGACCTGGGCGATTGCGCCCGGACTTGAAGATGTGCCTTTGGCCGGCCGGGACCGCTTTGATCTCGAGAACTTCGCGTTGCCTGCGTTCGACCTCGTGGAAACGCCTGAACAGCTGCAGATAACGACGGAAAGCGTTCGGTTGACCGCCAGGTTAAAGGGCTTTTTCTGCCAGTGGGAGTCAAAACACGGCGATCAGTGGGTGCCCGTGGCCGCGGATCGCGCGACCCAAAACTACAACTTCGGTTGGTGGGATGACCGCGTCTATCACTACCTGAAACGTGAGCCCGGCGAAATGTATTTCGGCCTGGGCGAACGAGCGGGAGACACCGATCGGGCGGGCAAAAGCTACCGGCTGACTAACCTGGATGCGATGGGTTACAGCGCCAGAACCACCGACCCGCTCTACAAACACATCCCTTTCTATTTGACTTGGAAACGGCAGACAAAAACAGGATTCGGCCTCTTCTATGATACCGTAGCTGACTGCACGTTCGACTTCGGCCGCGAACTCGACAACTATCACGGTCATTACCGCTATTTCGTCGCCGACCATGGCGATCTTGACTACTATTTCATTGCGGGCGCCACCCTGGCGGAGGTGGTGCGCCGCTACACCTGGTTGACCGGTCGACCGGCCTTCACTCCGAAATGGGGTTTGGGCTACTCCGGTTCAACCATGGCTTATACCGACGCCCCGAATGCTCAGGAGCAAATGAATGAGTTCCTGGCGCGATGCCAGGAGCACGACATTCTCTGCGATTCGTTCCACCTTTCCTCAGGCTACACGTCCATCGATGGGAAGCGTTACGTGTTCAACTGGGACCGAAATAAATTCCCCGACCCGGCCGGCTTCGTCCGCCATTTTCTGGAGCACGGCGTTCGTCTTTGTCCCAATATTAAACCGTGCCTGCTGCGGGATCACCCTCGGTTTGGAGAGGCCGATTCCAAGGGCCTTTTCGTGCGTGACCCGAACGGGAGACCGGCCATGGTCCAGTTCTGGGATGCCGTGGGGGCTTACCTCGACTTCACCAATCCGCAGACCGTGGATTGGTGGAAAACCGCCGTTAAGGACGCGTTGCTCCGGTACGGTATCGCCGCGACCTGGAATGACAATAACGAATTTGAGATCTGGAGCCCCGCGCCCCGGATCCACGGGTTCGGCCAATCCCGGCAAGCGATCGAAGCCAAGCCGTTGCAGACCCTTTTGATGATACGAAGCTCGAGGGATGCCCAGCGTGAATTCGCGCCCGCCAAGAGGCCGTTTCTGGTTTCACGGTCCGGAGCCGTCGGCATGCATCGATACGTGCAGACGTGGTCCGGCGACAACTACACCTCTTGGGAGTCGCTCCGCTACAACATCAAAATGGGGATCGGGCTTGCGTTGTCCGGCGTGTCGAATTCCGGGCATGACGTCGGCGGTTTTTCGGGACCGGCACCGGATCAGGAGCTCTTCTTACGCTGGGTGCAATTCGGCATTTTTCTGCCGCGCTTCAGTATTCACTCCTGGAATGATGACGGATCGGCGAATGAGCCTTGGATGTATCCGGAGATCACGCCGTACATTTCTGACCTGATTAAGCTGCGCTACCAACTGATTCCGTATTTGTATGACTCGCTCTGGCGGTCCCACCGCGATTACGCACCGCTCGTCCGGCCAACCTTTCTTGACTTCCCGGATGATGAGCGGTGCTACCAAGAAAATGATGACATGCTGGTGGGGGCAAACCTGCTGGTTGCAGCCGTAGTAGAGCCGGGCCAACGGGCGCGTGAGGTCTATTTGCCCACGGGTTGCGGTTGGTATGATTTCTGGACCGGGGCTTATTTCCCAGGCGGTCAGGAGATTGTTCTACCTGCCCCCCGGGACCGACCGCCGCTGTTGGCCAAAGCGGGATCCGCCATTCCGCTGAACCTCGCGGAGCAACACTTTGCCAAACGGGACGATTTGCGGGCTTTCTGCGTGTGGCCGGACCCTGACGGCGGCCGATTCGAGTGCGAGTGCTTTGAGGACGACGGTGAAACTGAAGCCTATCGAGAGGGCCATTTCTGGACATGGCGCTTAGGGGTTAACTCTGATTCGTCCAGGATAGCGGTGACTCTGGAGCGGATTGGTGAGCCGGATCCGCGAGTCGACCGTGTTTCCCTGCTTTTCCGCCGTCAGGAACGGAGACCGATCGACGTCGCCGGAGGCAGGCTCATCGGCGAGAAAGAGCGCGGAATGATGCGCGAATTGTTGGTTGCGCTGCGGTGAGAGCGGCGCGCCGCCAAAGGTGGCGAAAACGGTTGCCGGGCAGGCCCCCCTTACGACGGGATGCGTCGATCGTGGTCAATTCTCGGCTGGCGTTCGAGGCGGGAGCCACATTAAGCTTCTGCCAAAGAGGCATCACCCATGCCGGATTCCCTGCCAGCTTCAGTGGTCCCCAATGCCGCCATGCTCCATTCGAAAACAGCTACCGTCATGATCGTTGCGGCCGATGAGGCGTTGCGGGTCCGCATCCAGGAATTGCTCGCACGCACAGGTCTTAGCTGCCTGGCAGCCAAGAGCGGCCGGACCACGTTCGAGCCGCTCAGCCAGCGTGCCGTGGATTTGCTGTTAATCGATCTCCCGTTGCCTGACTTGTCTGGTCAAGAGTTCCTTAAGCGCCAACGCAAAGCCAGGAAGCCCGTGCCGTTCATCACCCTTATCGCACCTGGCGAGGAACGTCTCGGCCTGGAGTTGATGCGAGGGGGTGCGCTGGATTGCGTGCTCAAAGACGCGCAACTGCTCGAACGGCTGCCACCGGCGGTTAAGCGGGCCTTGCACGGCCTTGAGCAGCAGGATCAGCTGGCCGCCTTGGCGGCCGACCTTGCGGCCATGAACCATCTGCACGAATTAAGCACCCGGTTGTTAGATGCCAGTGGGCTGAGGGCGTTGCTGGATGAGATCCTGGAGGCGACCATCGCCCTGCAGAACGCCGACTTTGGCAACGTGCAGCTCTACAACCACCAGAGCGGGGCCCTGGAAATCGTTGCCCAACGCGGTTTCCACAAGGAATTCCTTGAGCACTTCCGGGTCGTGCACGGCGGCGAGGCGGCCTGCGGCCTGGCCCTGCAACGGCGCCAGCGCGTCATCATCGAGGATACCGAGGCCGACCCGGCGTTCGCACCTCATCGGGCCATCGCGGCCTCAGCCGGCTACCGGGCGGTACAGTCCACGCCGATGTTCAGCCGTGATGGGGAACCGCTGGGCGTGCTCTCAACGCACTTTCGGCAGCCGCACCGTCCTTCCGAGCGCGACCTGCGGTTGACCAACCTTTACGTGCAGCAAGCTGCCGGGTTCGTCGGGCGCATGCAAGCGGAAGAGGCGTTGCGGGCGAGCGAAGCCCGTTATCGCGCACTGGTGCACGCCACCTCCGCGGCCGTGTGGCGGCTGACCCCGGACGGCGAACGGCAGCTAAGCCTGGAGGGCGGCGTTGTCTCCGGGCACCGCCAGCCGGAAGCTCAGCCCGGCGATTGGCTCAGCAAAATTCACCCGGAGGACCGGGCTCGGACGCTCGAAACCTGGCGGCGGGCGGTGGCGACGCAAAGCCTGTACGAGATCGAACACCGCGGCCTGGCGACTGACGGGAGCTACCGGCATTTGTTGTCGCGCGGGGTGCCGGTGCGCGACGCGGAGGGCAGAGTGCTTGAATGGATCGGCGCCAGCACCGACATCACCGAGCGCAAGCGCGCCGAGGTCGCCTTACGCGAGCGGGAGGCGCAATTGGCCATCGCGCAACGCGTGGGACGCATCGGCGTTTGGGGCCGTGATTTGACAACGCAAACCAGCTTTGTGACCAAGGAGTGGTGCGACATTGTCGGCATCGAGGATCCGGCCCTGGTACGCAGCTTGCCGGATTTCCTGGCCTTGGTCCACCCCGATGACCGCGCTCGGATCAAAACGGCCAACCGGCAACTCATCGAGATGGGTGCCGCCGATATGGACCTGGAGTTGCGCACCCTGCATCCCGAACGCGGCGAGCGCTGGCTGCTGGCACGCGCCCAGCGCTTGCCCTCGGCCGACGGCCGGGGGGCCCGCCTCCTGGGCGTTATCATCGACGTCACCGAGCAGAAACGTGCCGAGGAACAACTGCGTCTCTCCGAGGAACGGCTGCGTTTTGCGGCCCAGGCCGCCGGTTTCGGCACCTACGAACTGGATTTCTCGACCGGCCAGGCCTACCGCTCGCCCGAGTACAAGGCCCTCTTCGGGCTGCAGCCTGGCGACGGCTTCCAGCTCGACGCGGACCAGGTGCCGATTTACGTTCACCCGGACGATCGTACCTTGGTCCGCGAGGCGACCCGGGAGTCCCGCGATCCACAAGGCTCGGGCGCCAAAGATATTGAGTACCGCGTCCTGCTGCCGGAGGGTACGGTGCGCTGGCTGCTGGTACGTGGCCGCACTACCTTCGAAGGTGAGGGTAAGGCACGCCGGCCCGTGCGGTCTCGCGGCATCGCCCTTGACATTACCGGTCGCAAGCAGTTGGAACAGGAAATCCTGGAGATCAGCGGGCGCGAACAGCGCCGCATCGGCCATGACCTGCACGATGACTTGTGCCAGCGGCTCGGGGGGTTGCAGCTGCTAAGCGGCGTGCTGGAAAAAGAGCTGGCCGCCGAAGGTCACCCCGTGGCCCCGCAGGCCGGCCGCATATTATCACAGGTGCACGAAGCCCTGGAACGGGCTCGGCTGCTGGCGCACGGGCTTGCGCCGGTAGCGGTCGAAGAAGGGGGACTCACCACAGCTCTTGAGGAGTTAGCGGATAACGCCGCCCAATTGTTCCACATCCGGTGCGAGTTCCATGGTGAGCTACCGGTGGGCATCGCGGACGCGGGTGCGGCGACCCACCTTTACCGCATTGCCCAGGAAGCGATCACGAATGCCGTCAAACACGGGCGCGCCAAACGGGTGGTGATTAGCCTCACGGACGCCGGAGACAGCTTTAAACTAAGGGTTAGTGACGAAGGGCGCGGGTTCGACCGGACCAGGGCGGCAGCGGCCGGCATGGGTCTGCGCATCATGAAATACCGTGCCGCGATGCTTGGGGCAACCCTGGAAGTACGTTCAGCCGCCGGGCAGGGCACGACCATGACCTGCACGTTTGGAAAGCGCCTCTGCAGCGTAACGCGCTCGACCAACCACCGGTTCCGCGCAGGACGCGGTAGTCAGGCAAAATGACCTCCTTGCTTGATCGCAAGAGGGCAGGGACCGGACAGTGGCCGGGAGGATCAAAGGGTGGTGAGCTTTCGGCACGGGTCTGGCAAGGTGGCCGGACATTCCTGTTCCCCTTTCTTTCCGGTGTCTTCTAAATGGCGTCAGTTTGAACCGGAGTGGAGGGCATCGACTTTTGCCGCCATGATAAAATCGTTGCGATGCAGCCCGCGAATTTTATGCGTCCAAAGCGTCACGGTCACCCGGCCCCATTCCGTCAGGATGGCCGGATGATGCCCTTCCGCCTCGGCCAGGGCACCGACGCGATTGGTAAAGTCCAAGGCCCCGGTAAAATTCGTGAAACGAAAGACCCGTTCCAACCTTTGGATGCCCTCCCGCTCGACCAGCATCCAGTCGGGAATGTTAGGCTTGAGTTCGCCAATCTCCGCCTCGGTGACCCGGGGGGAGTCGCGGCGGCAGGCGGTGCACTTTTCGTTGGTGAGTACGTCCATAATCATCGCTCCAAAAGCTATATCTACCTGGCCTTCTCAAGGAGACCAGGACAAAACGTGGGCTAAGTAGGACGGATAGACCCGGCTTGCGGCGCCTATTATTTCAACGACGAGGCCATCCGCACGCTTCGGCGCGTCGAACACCTACGTACGAATTGCGGCGTAAACCTCGCCGGCATCGAGATGATTCTCGACCTGATGAATGCGGTGGAACGCCTGCAATCCGAAGTGCGCTTCCTGCGACAATGAGAGGCGCTGAGACGCGCCGCGCCGTATGAATGATCCGTTTGGTCACCTCGAACGCTTGCAAAGAGAATTGGGCAACATCGCTTCCCAGCTCACCCGGGTGCACTTCAGCTTCCTGGGCGCTGCGGAGGGCTGGCGGCCGGCCATCAACGCTTACCGCTGCGGCAACCGCTTTATCGTCTGCGTCGACTTGGCCGGAGCGGACAAGGCTGCCCTCCAGGTGCGGGCTGAGCCGGGCCGCCTGACGATCCGTGGTAAGCGTCCTCCGCCTGAGCCGCCCTGCGGCCAACCCCAGCCGGTGCAGGTGTTGCAGATGGAAATCGATTATGGGCCCTTCGAACGCGTGCTCGAACTTCCGGCGGAAATCGATCCTAAACGCGTAACGGCCGAACACCGCGAGGGGCTGCTTTGGATTGACCTGCCGGTGCGCGACTTATGAGCAGCGAATCCCCTCTCTCGGTCAAATCCGCCTCCTCGGACGCCGGCGGGCAACTCTCGAACGTGCCGGTTGCCACCGACGACCAGCCGGCGGCCGTCCCGGACACGCTGCCGATCTTGCCCATCCGCAATCTCGTCCTTTTTCCCGGCACCGTTCTACCTTTAAACGTCCATCGGGAGGCCTCGCGCAAGCTCTTTGAAGAATCGCTGCCGCAAAGCAAGGTCATCGGGATCTTCACCCAGAAAAATCCGGAATTGGATCATCCCGGCCCGGATGACCTGCCTCGCGTTGGCGTGGCCGCTAGCGTGCTCAAGCTCATCCGCCAGGCCGACGGCAGCATCGTGGCCATCGTGAACGTCCTGGAGCGGATCACCATACGCAGGGTACTGCTCGTTGCCCCGTTCATCCGCGCCGAGGTTGACGTGCTGCACGCGCTGCCGCCGCCGGCCGACGACAAAACCTGGCAGGCTACCGTCCAGCAATTGCGCCAGTCCGCCCTCCGGCTTATCGAGCTGACACCCGATGTCCCGGAGCAGGCCCGGGCCGTGGTGCAGAACCTCGAAGATCCCGGCCACCTCGCCGATCTCATCGCCAGCAGCCTTAATCTCGATACTGCCCAAAAACAGGACCTGCTTGAAGAACTCGACGTCGTTAAACGCGTTCGCGCCGTGCTCCTGCGGGTTTCCGCCCAACTCGAAATCGCGCAGCTGCAGCAGAAGATTCAGCAAGACATCGCTTCACAGCTGAACGAGGCTCAGCGTCGCGCTTACCTTCGCGAGCAGGTCAAAGCCATCCAGAAGGAACTCGGCGAGGGGGATGAAGGCACCGAGCAACAAGTGGCCGATCTACGCAAACGGCTCGAGGATGCCCGGCCTCCGCAGGAAGTCATGGAACAAGCGGAGCGCGAATTGCGCCGGCTTAGTCACCTGAATCCCGCCAGCCCGGAATTTTCCGTGATCGTCAGCTACGTCGAAACCCTGGCTGAGCTGCCCTGGAACAAACTCACGGAAGATCACCTTGACCTGGATCACGCCCAACAGATCCTGGACCGCGACCATTACGACCTGGAAAAGGTTAAGCGGCGCCTCATTGAGTACCTCGCGGTGCGGAAACTGAATCCCACCGGCCACGGCCCGATTCTCTGTTTTCTGGGGCCGCCCGGCGTCGGTAAGACCAGTCTCGGCCAGTCCATTGCCGATGCGCTGGGACGGAAGTTCGTCCGCCTGAGCCTTGGAGGTGTGCGCGACGAAGCCGAAATCCGCGGTCATCGACGGACCTACGTCGGTTCCATGCCCGGCCGGCTGATCCAGGAGCTGCGCCGCGCCGGTACCCGCAATCCGGTCATGATGCTCGACGAGATTGACAAACTCGGGGCCGATTTTCGTGGCGACCCGGCAAGTGCCCTGCTCGAAGTGCTCGACCCGCGCCAGAACCACGCTTTCGTCGACCATTACCTCGACGTGCCATTCGACCTTTCACAGGTCATCTTCATCGCCACGGCCAATTTGATCGATCCCGTGCCGCCCGCCCTGCGTGACCGGATGGAAATCATCGAAATTCCCGGCTACATCGATCGCGACAAGCTCGAAATCGCCCTCCGTTACCTCCTCCCGCGCCAGCTCAAGGAAAATGGCCTCAGCGCAGACCAATGCCGCTTCGAAGCCGCCGCGCTCGCCAAGATCATTCATGATTACACTCACGAAGCCGGCGTGCGCGAGTTGGAGCGCCAGATCGGCGCCGTCTGCCGCGCCGTCGCTGCCCTCGTGGCCAGAGGCCAAGCCACCAGCGTCACCGTCGTCCCGGAAATGATTCCCGCGCTCCTCGGGCCTCCCAAATACATCCGTGAGACCAGGCTTAAAACAAGCAAGCCCGGCGTCGTCACGGGCTTGGCCTGGACGCCCACGGGGGGCGAGATCCTCTACATCGAAGCCCTGCGTTATCCCGGCAAGGGAAATATTCTCCTCACGGGCCAGATCGGCGACGTGATGAAAGAGAGTGCCCAAGCCGCCCTCAGCCTCGTTAAAAGCCGCCGCGAGGAACTTGGCATCGGTCCCGATGCGTTCAAAGACGTCGACCTGCACATTCACGTGCCTGCCGGCGCCGTGCCGAAAGACGGACCTTCCGCCGGCGTCGCGATGTTCACCGCCATTGCCTCGCTCTTCAGCGACCGCCCGGTGCGTTCCGACGTCGCCATGACCGGCGAAATCACCCTGCGAGCCCTCGTGTTACCCATCGGCGGTTTGAAAGAAAAAGCGCTTGCGGCCCATCGCGCCGGTATCAGTACCGTCATTATCCCTAAACTCAACGAGAAAGATCTTCCCGATGTGCCCGGCGAAGTGCGCAAACAATTGACCTTTGTGCTCGCGGAAACCGTCGACGACGTCTTGGCCGCCGCGCTCGAACCGGATCGCGATCACCAGCCAGGGCACGAAAAGCACGCCGAATCACGGGAGTAAAGGCAGCCAGCGATCCGCCCGCCTGCAATCCTTAACGCAAGTCCGGCGTGCCCAAGGGTCAGGGGACAGATATCACATACCGGAATTCAGGGCCAACTTGACCAAGCCCTTTACCCCGAGCAGTCCCACGCGCTGGCTTAGGCCGCCCAACCCAGGCGTGGGCCGCCTCCCTCCGGTTAGACAGGGCTGCAAATTACTAATCTTAGAGAGCGCATCGCAACCAGGTGCCTCGGTGGCCACGAATACAAACAAAAGGGGCCATGAAATGAATTCTTCTAAACGCTGGAACGGCCGCCGGATCGCGGCGCTCGCTGCGGATGGTTTCGAGAAAGTTGAGTTAACCGTCCCAAGGCGCGCGCTGTGCCGGGCGTCCTCGGCGCCGCAGCGGGATGAGCCATCGTCACTGGTTCTTAAAGCACCATGAAGTGGATGCCGCGGCCATGGTTTCGAACGGCAAAAATCTGCGGAGCCCTCGGCTTGGGGCGGGCTGCAGGCAACCAGCGTCGTCTGGCTGCATAAGCGCGCATCCCGCGCCTGCACAGACGGCCTGAAATCAAAACAAGCAAACCGGAGAAACGAGACATTACATGAAAGCACTCTGCTGGTACGGCAAAGAAGACGTGCGGATTGAGACCGTGCCCGACCCCAAAATCGTCGACCCTACTGACGCCATCGTTAAGATCACCTCCACCGCTATCTGCGGATCCGACCTGCACCTTTACGATGGGCTGATGCCCACCATGGAAAAAGGTGACGTTTTGGGCCATGAGCCCATGGGCGTCGTCGTCGAAGCCGGTCCGGATGTCAAAAAGCTTAAAGTCGGCGACCGGGTGGTGGTGCCCTTCAACATTTCCTGTGGCCAGTGTTGGTTCTGTCAAAGAGGCCTGTTTTCCTTGTGCGACACGTCCAACCCCAACGCCGAATTGGCCCGCAAAGTCATGGGCCAGTCACCCGCCGGGCTCTTTGGTTACTCCCACATGTTGGGCGGCTTTGCCGGCGGCCAAGCCGAGTACCTGCGGGTACCCTTCGCCGACGTGGGTCCCATTCAGATCCCGGAGGGTTTGGCCGATGAGCAAGTGCTGTTTCTGTCCGACATTTTCCCCACCGGCTACATGGCGGCCGAGAATGCGCAGATTGAACCCGGTGACACGGTGGCCGTCTGGGGCTGCGGTCCGGTGGCGCAGTTCGCCATCAAGAGCGCCTGGATGCTGGGGGCCGGCCGCGTGATCGCCATCGACCGCGAACCCGAACGGCTGCGCATGGCCCAGGAGCAGGGCAAAGCCGAAACCATCAATTTCGAGAAGGGCGACGTGCACGAACATTTGATGGAGATGACGAAAGGCCGCGGGCCCGACAGCTGCATTGACGCCGTCGGGGCCGAAGCGCACGGCAGCGGCGCGTTGTCGACGTTAGTCGACAAAGCCAAAGCGGCGGTAGCGATCGCCGCCGACCGGCCGCACGTGTTGCGCGAAGCGATCATGTGCTGCCGAAAAGGCGGCACGGTTTCTATCCCCGGCGTCTACATCGGTTTTCCGAGCCACATCCCGTTCGGGGCCGCGATGAACAAAGCCCTGACGTTTAAGATGGGACAGACGCACGTCCAGCGCTATACCCGACCCTTGCTGCAACGCATCGAAGCCGGGGAGATCGATCCCTCCTTCGTCATCACCCACCGGCTGCCGCTCGAAGAGGCTCCGGGTGCTTACAAAACCTTCCGCGATAAAAAGGACGGCTGCATCAAGGTCGTCCTCAAACCATGATACAACGGAGTACGGTTATGGCGGGTCATCGCAACGAATCGCACACCCCCCAGGGCAACGGCTCGGTGCGAAGGCCTGCGGTTGCCCTGGCCCGTGGCCTGGACTGGTTCAGTATCGGGCTCGGTCTCGCCGAAGCGTCCGTGCCTGGCGTCATTACCGCCTGGCTCGGCATGCGCGGCCAGGAAGGCATCGTGCGAACCTACGGCGTTCGCGAAATCGCCAACGGTATCGGCATTCTCAGGGCTAAAGACCCGACCCCCTGGATTTGGGGTCGGGTTGCCGGGGACGTCCTGGACCTCTCGACCGTTGCGCCTCACCTCAAAGGCGCTCACCCCGCGAAAGACAATGTCGTGCGCGCGCTCGCGTCCCTCGCAGGCGTCACCATCGTGGACGTGGTTTGCGGGGTGCGGCTCGGCACCGCATCCGGGTAGAAGGGCTGTCATTCCCAGCACGGCGGCGTGAGGAGAAGGCCAGCAAAAAGATTCCCGGGGGTATA
>JAFAUY010000177.1 GCA_019243005.1 Verrucomicrobiota bacterium
CCGGGCGGCTGCGCGTAATTCCTGCATGGATTGTCGACCGAGAGATTTAACCGGTTTGTGCTCCAGCCGATATTGGCAAGCGTGAGAATGATGGTTGGAACGTGTGGTGCGTCGTGCACCGCGGCATGGACTGCTTGTATTTGGTACCGGCACCCCATGCTATGAGTCCCGCTCTCGCCCTTCACGCAGGTCGCCACGAGCTTCACGCCCGCCTTTCCGAACGGGAACGATGGTTGAGCACGGCCTTTGACCACACATGGGATGCCGCGGTAATGGTGGGCCGTGACGGGCACACCCGTGCGCTGAACCGAGCCGCTCAGGAATGGTTCCAGACCACTCACCACCTTGCCGTCGGCCGCGCCGTCAACGAATGGGTTCGACTGCTCTCCGTTCCGGACCGCAAACCCATCCGTTTTCCGTGGAGCGGCGGTCCGGTGGAAACGCCTAAAGCCGGCTGCATCGTTCATGGGGACGGGCGTGAGCGCTGGGTGAGCTACCGAATAGTACCCGTCGAGGGAACCAAGGGAGGGATAACGGACACGTTCCTGATCCTGCACGACGAAAGCTGGCGCCAGCAACACGAACAGGACCTTGGCCGGCTGCACCGGCTCGAGCCACTTGCTCTCCTGGCCGGCGGACTGGCCCATGACTTCAACAATTTTCTGACCGCGGTCGTCGGCAACCTGCAGCTCGCCAAGGCCATGGTGGTGAACGCGGATGCGCACGCGGCGCTTAAAGACGCCGAGGCGGCCTGCCGTGCGGCGGCAGGAACCGCGAAGCAATTACTGCGCTTCGTGCGGGGCGGCCATCCGGTATGCCGCATCCAGTCCGTGGGTGAAGTGGTTCAGGAAGTCGCCCGGTTCGCGACGGCCGGAACGCCCCTGCGTCTGGAAATTGCGCTCGATCCTGAGCTTGCCCTGGTCAGCTTTGATCAGGACCAGATGAACCAGGTCGTGCAAAACCTCGCGTTGAATGCCGTGCAAGTGCTACCCCAGGGAGGGACTCTGCGCATCGCAGGCCGCAACGTGGTCGCCTCGCATGACGCGTTGCCGGTCGAACTCGGCGCAAAGGCGGGCGCCAGATTTGTCCGCATCGATTTCAGCGACAACGGCCCAGGCATTGCCCCGGAAAATCTGGTGCGCATCTTCGAACCATTTTTCACGACCAAACCTGCCGGGCAAGGTCTGGGCCTGGCAGTTTGCTATTCGATCGTGCGACAGCACGGAGGATTGTTGACCGTCACGTCCAAGCCGGGCGCGGGCTCGACCTTCACGCTTTTTCTCCCGTCTGCGGACGGGCCGGTGACGCCTGAAGAGTCGGCCCCATCACCTGCCGTCAAGGCTCGTCTGGCGCGCATCCTCCTGGTGGAAGATGAAGAGCCGGTACGGCGTTTAACCACCAAGCTGCTGGCCAGCCTCGGTTACCGCGTGACCGCTGCTGACGATGGCGAACGGGCGATGCAGGCGTACCACGAAGCGCGTACCGCGGGCGACGAGTTCGACGTGGTCATTACCGACCTCACCTTGCGAGGGGGTATCGGCGGGCGTGAAATCGCCGCCGCCATCCGGACGGCGAACCCCGAGGCCCGCGTGGTTGTCACCAGCGGTTTCTTTGACCAGCCGCTCCTTAGCGAATACTGCGAATACGGGTTTTGCGGAGCGCTCCGCAAGCCTTACCTGATCCAGGACCTGCAGTCAGCCGTCCAGAAAGCGCTCGAAACTTGATGCATTGAAAGAACATGAGGTGAGAGAGGTCGGGCGGATTCACCTCGGAACCCCGATTCTCACACCGCCGCCCGGGTCAGGCACGCGTCAGAACCGTGCCAGGCCGGCCAGCCGCTCCAACTGTTCGTCAGAAAACGCCAACTCCCGCGCCTGCACGTTCTCTTCCAGGTGCAGTTCGGACCGGGTCCCCGGGATGGGAATGACGTTGGCCGCGCGATGAAGAAGCCAGGCAAGGGCAACCTGCGTCGGCGTGGCTTTAAGTTCCCGCGCGATCTCGCCCAAGGCGCCTTCACCTGCGGCGAGAGGCGCACCGGGCTGCATCGGATCCGCACCCAGCGGACCATACGGTAAAAAGGCAATGCCTTCCTGAGCGCAGAAATCCACGATCGGATCACTTCCGCGTTCCGCCACGCTGAAACGGTTTTGGACTGACGCGATGGCAGTCAGGGCCACGACTTCCTTGACCTGTTCCAACGAGACGTTGGACACACCGATGCGCCGGACCTTGCCTTCTTCGCGGAGCTGGGCCAAGCCCTGGACCGACTCCGCCAAGGGCACCTGAGGGTCGACCCAGTGTAATTGGTAGAGATCAATGCAATCCACCCGCAAATTCTTGAGGCTTTCTTCACAGTCTCGGCGCAGGCCGGCCGGACTGCCGTCCAGGTACCGTTCGGTGGCCGATTTCTTCACCACGCCGCCCTTGGTTGCAATCAATAGGTCCGTCGGGAACGGATGCAGGACCTCGCTGATCAACCTTTCATTCCAGCCCGGTCCATACGCTCTCGCCGTGTCGATAAAGTTGATCCCCAGCTCGAGCGCACGCCGCAGCAGTCGCTTCCCTTGGTCCCAGTCTGCGTACGGGCCGAAATTGCTCGGTTGGCCCGTCAAGCGCATGGCGCCGTAACCGAGCCGCCGGACCGTTGTGCCGTCCGGAAACGAAAAGTCATGGGAAACAGTCATAGCGAGCAAAGCTTGGCGTATTCATCGCCACCTTCAACCTTGTAATAACAGCCCTTCCGGCGTTTGCTGGACACGACGGAACCTCTCCTCGTTCAAAGCGATGATCTGCCGCCCAACGGGAATGGGACCAAGGTGCGCGTCGGTGTGAATTTCCGCCCAGCCTTCCCGGCCGTCCGTATAAACCATCAGTGTCCCCTGTCCGGAAACCAACGTTCCTGCCTGGGGTCCGGAATCAGCGGGGACCCCCTCGAACCTGACTTCCTTTTCGTGAAGCCGCGTGGCGTCCTCCTGCGTTACCGGGTACCGGGCGGGCAGCGGCTGGTCATCGTTCGTACTCATAGAAATTGTTCGAGGCAAAGACGGCGAGAACGAGACCGTATGCAAGCTCCCGGACGCCACATCTTTTCGCCCCGGATCAAAGCTGCTAGGGGGGCGGCACCAGCCGTGGTTTTCGATTCTCGTCGATGGCCACGAACGTGAAGGTGGCTTCCGTAACCTTGTGCTGGGACTCAGCCACCAAGCGGCGCCGCCAAGCCTCCACGCGAATGCTCATCGAGGTTTTGCCGACGCGCAACACGCTCGCATAAAGGCTGACCTCATCCCCGACAAAAACCGGCTCATGAAACACCATGCCGTCCACGGCCACCGTGACGCAACGGCCACGTGAACGGCGAGCCGCCGCGTTTGCCGCGGCGAGATCCATTTGTGACATCAGCCAGCCGCCGAAAATATCGCCTGCCGGGTTGGCGTCTGCGGGCATCGCGATCGCCCGGATCAGGGGTTCGCGTTCAGGCGGTTGATTCGAATCGGGCATGCAAGCAATCATGCACAGATTACACCGATTGACACAGATTACACCCATTCTCAGGACGGTTGAGCTGGTCTTTGCCCCGGAGGGGCAGCCGGAAAGTAGCCCGGCACTTCAGTGCCGGGTGGGCCATTTAAAAGATGATCCGTCCCATCGGGACGGTGGGAAAGCGTGCCGACCTGGGGCGCGGGAAGCGACCCTACCGCGTCGCGCCGTCTGCTCCGCGGGGCCGGTGGGCGCCGAGGGGGTGCCGGCCCGCCCTTTCCCAGCGTCCCGACGGGACGCAAGCCCGAGAGGGGCATTCTATCCAGGGACTAAAAGTCCCTGGCTACTCTCGATCGTCCCTCCGGGACTGCGCCTCCGGGGCAAAGACCAGCTCAACCAAGT
>JAFAUY010000187.1 GCA_019243005.1 Verrucomicrobiota bacterium
GTGCGAAGCAGTCGTCAACCTTGGTGACAAAGTCCTCGGTAAGCATTTCATCACTGGCTACCTTCAGAGCTGCACTGGCGCCTTGCCCGCTAAAGAAAAGTTTATGCGACCGGCCTCTCGTATCGGAGAAAACGGCGGTATCATTCCACCACTCCAGGGACGCATCGGGGCCGCCTTCAGCCTCCGGCTTCTCACCGAGCCCCAGCGCCCCGAGAATACTCTTGCCGATTCCCACCGCCTTCTCCGCCAGCCAATCCAAGGCCGCGTCGACCTTGGCCTGGATACGGGTCACGATTTCCCGGATCTTCGGTGCCGGGCTGCCGATGCCGATCCAGTCAGCGAAGAAGTTGATGATCAGCGGCACCGTGCGGGCCAGCGCGTTCTCGATCCAATTGGCCGCATCGTCGATCATCCCGGTGGCGATCTTGCCGATCGAATTCACGATGGCGTTTGCCAGCGCGAGGATCTTGTTAATCTTGCCGACGATAAAGGTGACGGTCTTGTAGATTGTCCGGAGTGCCTCGATCACGGCTCCGACGGGGTTGGACAACCTGGTGAGTGCCCCGATGCCGGCTTCGATGATTTCCACGGTGATCCACTGTGAAAGTCCGCCGATCACCATGCCCCAGAGGTCTGAGAGACGGGTCTTGATTTCTTCCCAGAGCCCTGCCAGGCCGCCCCTCATTAGTGCCGAGATCCACTTCCAGGCCTCATCAATAATCCTGACTGCGGTCGGCCCAACTACCTTTTCGACTTTTTCGCGTAACCGGGCCCCGGTGATGCCCAGAATCTGCAGGACCAGATCGAGAAGGCTGCCGAGACTTAGGTCTTTCGGCGGCTTCACCCCGAGGTCCTCCAGCGGCCCCAGGATCCAGCCGAGGAGCCCGTTGATCAGGTGCTGCCCGATATTGCTGAGGAACCGCCCCATTCCCTTGCTCAACGCGCCCCAAAGGTTGTTCAGAAACTCGACCGGATGCATGATGATCGTGTCGAGGGCGCCGGCTGCGTTAGCCAGAACGTTCAGGAACAAGTCCACATTGATTCCGGCGGCCTCCAGCACGAACCGGATCACCATCATGGCCGCTCCGCTCAGGTCACCCTTGACGAAGACCTGAGTCAGAAAATCCATCACGAGTTTTTGGATCTTCTCCCAAACGTCCGGCACCTTCATAAAGGTGCTGATGATCGGGATCGCGCTGAGGATGTGTTCGATGATGAATTGCTTGATCGGTTCACGGATACAGGCGGGGATGGCCTTCCAAACCGGGCCGAGGACGAGCCCGGGCAGTTCCCTCACCACGTTCACGATGACGGAAACGACCTTCTTCAGGACGTTCAGGACCGGCTCGACGAAGTCAGCCAGTTTCGCGACCCCGTTGCCGGCCAGGTTAAACAGGCTGATCACGCCACCCTGCACCCAGTCCCGGAGACTGGTCACCTTATCCTGCACCCACTGAATCGCACCGGCGAGTTTGCCCAGAATGACGTTGCTGCGGAGGGAGGCGAAAAAGCCGGTCACGGTGGTCGCAATCGCACCGATCTGTCCCGATACCCAGCTGCCCGCGCTTAACACCTTATCCCGCAAACCCACGATGCTTGCTTTAACCGCAGGCAGAATTTTATCCCGAAGCGACGCCTGGTTCTCCGTGACCCCCTGGGGCTTCTGCATGCCCTTTACCATGTCCCCGGCATGGCCCAGCCATTCGTGCACCTTCTCCCGCAGGTTGAGGATCGCGTCGAGCGGCAGGATCGCCTTGATCCTGACGATGAGGTCGCGCATCGGGCCGATCACCGGCTCGAGTCTTGCCTTGATCTCATCCCAGGCCTCTCCCAATTTTCGCTGCACCCATTGCAGGATCCCGTTCTGGCCTTCCGGCTCGTCACCGATCCCCAACTGATCCTTGACCCACTTCCAGGCGGCGCTGAGCGCGTCCCGCACCGGCTGCGTCCAATCCCAGATCTTGCGTCCGAGTGCCTTGATGTCCTCCCAGATGTCGGAGGCAACCTGACCAAGGAAGTCCACCGCAGGTGCGCCGAACTTGCGCCACAGATCGCTGAAGAAGTCGCCGATCGGCGCAAAAAATTCCTTGATCCTATCCCAGGCGGCGCCGGCAGCTTCACTGAGGAGGTCGCCGAGGCGGCTGACCGCATTGAAAAGGGGCTGGCAGTCTCCATGAGAAAGCGCCGCGATGATCTCGCGGGCCGAACTGAGCAGCGTCGTGAACGTCGTGATGAGTCCGGCGATGAACCCCCCACCCTGGCTGAAGCCTCCGAAGATGCGGTTGAACGCCCCGCTGAGCAGTTCACCCAGGTACCCCTTGATCCCTTTGGCCCGGATCTGCTCGATGATCGGCACAATCCCCGGAGCCACGGTGCGGATGACCTTCCAGAAGAAGTCCGCGCCCATCTCGATCGCGTTGCCGGCGGCGTCAACGAGTTTGCCGGCCGTGGCGTCCCAAGCCGCGCCGGCAACGCCCGTAACTTTGTCCCAGATGCTTCGACGGACAGACGGTTCCTGCTGCTTCTCCTCTACCCGCACCGGCAAGGTGGAAGAACGCTGAACCGCTGCGCCCTGCTGCACTACGTGCGTGGCCTCGTGCGCCATCAGGCGAACGTCCTCCGGCGACTCACCGCGGCCCAGCCAGATGTCATCGCGGTAGGTGAAAGCCCGGGCGTTCAATGCCGCTGCGGCGTCGAAGGAACCGCTGTCCTGGTGCACTCGCACCTTGCCGAGATCTGCGCCCATCCGGGACTCCAGCCAGGTGCGGACATCGGGCCGCATCGGTTGGCCCCGTCCTTTCGATGAAATGGCGCGCGACGCGGCGGCTTGCATCGTACCGAGCGCGGTCCCGGCGCCTTTCATCTGCACGCGCCCATCGGATTCACGTTCACTGTCCGCTTTACACTGAATAACGGAGGCCTGGCCGGAGGGCCGGTGCTGCATGCGCTCTTCCGGGCGGTCCTGAAAAACCGAGCCCTGACCTGACGGCCGGCGTTCCATCGGTTCCTCGCCGCAGCAACAGCACCGTTGCAGCGTTTCCAACCGGGAAATCACGGGCTGCGATGCCGTGGAGCCGGAGAGGACCTGATCTGAAACCCGATCGGCCTCTTTTTCTGACGCGTCGCCGGCCTTGCCGATCTTGACCTGCCGCTGTACGCGGCCCAGCCCGAAGGGCACTGCTCCCGCAAGGGTGGACCACCCGGGCACGCGCCGGGCCACGCCAGCCGGAGCAGGGGCAGGGCTCCGCATGGCCGGAGGCCGCGCAGCCGGTGAACTCGGTTTTCGAAGGAGGGTAGTTTCGCTCAGACGAGATCTCCTAAGAAATTAGCGATTGCCCGGTCGTTGCAGCCCGGAGCATCCGGTTTTCGTTCCGAATAGGTGACCCCTTCCTTTCGGTGCTCAACCTGAATCGCCTGCCTGAGGTTTTCGGCGCACAGCGCACTACCTCGGGAAAGTGCGAGCAGCATCGCCTGCATCACCGCATTCCTAATCTGGCCACCCGTGAGTGCATATCGGACCGCAATCTCTTCGATCGCTTCCAGTGGAATGGCATGGCCGGCGGGCAAATGCGTCTGCCACAACCACCAGCGTTCACTTGCATCAGGCCGGTGGAATTTGACAACCGAATCTATCCGGCGCCGGAAAGCCGAATCGATGGCATGGCCGGCGTTAGTGGTAATGATGACGATTCCCGAATAGGTCTCCAGCCGTTGCAAAAGATAGTTGGTTTCGAGATTGGCGTAACGGTCGTTGGCGGATTTGACTTCGGTACGGCGGCTCATCAGGGAATCGCCCTCATCGAGCAGCAACACCACGTTGAGATCTTCGGCCCGGCCGAGCACGCGGCTCAGGTTTTTCTCAGTTTCCCCGACGTACTTATTAACCACCGCAGCCAGATCCACCCGGTAAAGGTCCAGCCCGAGTTCATGCGCCAGCACGCGCGCAGCCAGCGTTTTTCCGGTTCCGCTGGGACCCTCAAACAGGGCGCGAACCCCGCGGTTCAATCCTCCCGGGAAATCGCTTCCTAACGCCTGCGGAAGGTGTTCCCGGTACCGGCAACGGCGCGCGAGGGACCGTAGTTCTTCGGCGGTCGTTTCGCGAACGATCAGCTGGCCCCAGCCGGCTGATCCGTCGATGCGGGTCGCCAGGGAATCGAGGACGTGACGATTGATGGCGCGTGCCGCCTGCCGGACATCGGCGGCGGTGACGCACTTACGGCGCTCAAGCGTGGCGTAATTAATTGCCAGCCGGGCGCACTGGCGGATGTAGCGGCCGGGCAGTGCGAATGTGGCGGCGATGAAGGGTAGATCCGGACCCGCGGCGCCGTTAAGTTCGCGCGCCCAGATCGCCAGACGATCCGGTTCAGGTTCAGGCTCGAGGTAGAACGTGAGTGACTGCTCAGCGCCCTGACCGGAGATCCCGCCCTCGCGACCAAGCACGACGGCGCACGGGCCGTCATACCCCGGCAGGCTGGGCAGTTCAAAAGTCTCTCCCGGCCCGAGATCAAGGCAGAATACCGGGAGCACCCGGGCCAACCGGCAGAAAGGGCCCGCCAGCCGCCAGCGTTCTTCGTTCGCATTCGCTTGCGAAGAGCAGTCGATTTCAAGCACGCCGCGCCCGAGGGCGCGCGCCATGCCTTCTGCTACCCGCAACCTCTCCGTTCCCGGCATCCCGCGCAGCAGGAGCGTCCGGGTACGCCCGGAATGGAAAAGGATTCTCGCCTCCTCCAACGCTTCGCGTTGGCTTTGCGGCAGCACGAGATCCGCAAGCGGCATCGCCGAGGCCCTGTTGCGGTAGTGCGCTCCGGCCATCGGCATCTCGACGACGTCGCCCCTGGCCAGACTCCACAGAACCGGCGGCACCTTAAGAACCCATTCGCAGCGAGGCGCATCACGGTTCACCACCTCCAGAAAGCCGCCGTTAACCAAGGGCCGGACGATTTCCCATCCATCCCCCGTACCGGCCGCCCCGGCCAGCACGTGGTGAATCAGGCCAACCGAGACGCGGCGTTCCTCCCCGCCTTGAACGGAAACGAGCAAATCGCCGAACCGCGCTTCCTCCTCAATGATCCCGGCGAGCACGAATGCCAGGACCGCCGGGGTGCCAAGCCCGTAGAGTTCGCGGAGAGGCGTTTGCGGATCCGCGTTCTGCTGCCAGGCTTCGAGTTGCTCCCGGAGCCAACGGAGGGACCCGTCCCAACTGATCTCTTCCGGAAAGCGTTCGCGGATCTGTGTGAAGTAAGGCGTGAGAAACGGGAAATCGCGAAAGACGTCGTCGAACGCTCCATCCGCTTCCAGCGCGCGGCGGCGAAGATGGTAGATGAGATAAAACGCGGCCGAGTGCAACAACAGCCCGAGATGGCCGCGCGCGTCCGCGGGAACATCCGCAAATGCGGGTTGAGGCGGATCCATTCTGCCGGCTCCTAGACAAAGTGAAAATTCAGAACGCGCCCAAGGTCCGGCACCCAGCCGGGATTCGCGTCCAGGCCTGCGAAGCGAGCCGGAACGGAGATCTGATCCATGTTCATAACCAGGTCCACATGCGTTCTGGTGATGAAAAGTTTCCCTTTGCGCAGCAGCACGTCGCGCAGCGCTGTATCGCCCAGCGAACACCCAAGCCGCCACCGGGCGTACGGCACGACGAAATGCAGGAAACGCCGCAACCCTCGCGAGACACGAATGCCTTCCAGGCGGATGTGTACGGCATTTCGGCAACGTCGAAATCGAAGGTGCCGGATCGAGTCAAAATCAGGCTCATCCGCAATCAAAAACCCTTCCGGATGCCAGGTTTCGCACCCGCGTGACCGGAACCGCACGAGGGGTATGAAATCTGTTTCCAATCCGGCCAGCCAGGATTCGGGTGCGTGATACCGAGACGACGACACAAATCCGGCGCCCGGGGGAGTCTGGGGATCGCGGCCATCCAACCGGGCGAGCGCCTGCCAGAGCGGGTCCTGTGAAACCCGGACGAAGTCGCGCTCAAGTAAGCAGCGTCCCAGCAGGTTCAGTAGGGCCCAGCCGCTAAGGCCTGTGTCGAAGTGCCGTATCAGACCCGAAGCGCGCAGGAAATGAACCAGGTAAAGAACACCGCCGGCCAAGGTGAATTCACCGGTACCCTTTTCTTCCGCGTTTGCTCTTTGCTGCGGTTCGCCATCTGCCTTCTCCGCACGAATGCGGTCCGGTTGTGGTGCGGAGGCAGAACCGGCAATTCCCGGCTCCGGTGCCAACGGTGCGCTTTTCAGGGGTTGTATCCCGTTGGGAACAGCCGGTGGGATCGTCTTTGAAACTTCATCGTCAATTCCGCTACCAATCTGCTGTGATGAAGTGCCGTCTTCCTGCGCGCTTAGAAGCCGATCGATGGGCGACTCGATCTTGACCGGCGCATTACTTCCTGGCGATTCGTTGTACCACCAGGTTTGGAAGTTGCGTACGAAAGGGGTAGAAGTAATGACACCCGGCCACCTTCGAATCAGCAGACATATTGCCAACAGTGCACGATGCTCCTTCGGCAACGCGGCCGGTACCATGTCGGCCGGTAGGTACCGATGCCACGGCACAGCTGCACCATTGCGTGGTTTCCCTATGGCGTCCGGAAAACCGGCAGCGTTTCCGTGAGTTGCAGCTTCCGATCTGGCGGGGCTGCAATTCGAAGAGAATTCAGCCGTAGACACGATGGGTGCTCCGAGCAGGCCCTCGAGTTCGTTAACCCGCACCACCGTCTTTATCAGGGCGAGTGCCTGCTCGCGGGTCAGGGTACAGAGTACGCGCGTTATTTCGCTCCATTCCTGCAGTTGTTCAATTGCCGCCGGCACGTGCAATGGTTCTTCGGCGCTTGCGGCCAGCCAGGTGTCCGGCATCTGCATCGGCGTCCGCCCGAGTATCGCGCGCCACCACCAACCGAGCGTGCGGCCGGCCGCGAAATCCCGCGCCAGGCATGCCAGCATCTCGGCGTAATCCTCAAACCAGACCGCTTCGGCGCTCAAGGAGACCGGACCCGCCGCGGGCCGGACGGCACTCCGGTAGAAACGGTCGAGCGAAGATTCCGCCGCGCGTTCCCACTCGGGCGAAGCGGTTACTCCCTCATCGAGCTTACGCGTGATGCGGCCCGGCAAGGGATCGCGCATCGCCCGGATTACCAATAAACCATTCGGCGCCATCGCGGGCGGATGTAGCCCGGTCGAAGCCAGCAGATGCGACGCGCGAAGCCGTGCAACTGCATCCGCCCGGTCAAGACCACGAAGTCGTACCTGATTCAAACACGTCTTGTTAGCGACCCACATCCTTCACCCTGTTCATTTTCACGCTCGCTAACACCAGCGAGCGCGCATGGCGCGACAAGCCACGCAATTCCGATTCTGCAAACGAATGTTTGATCTCCACGCAAGCGCGCAGGCGCCCGTGCATCACCCCGGCTAGGATAACCCGGCCACGCCTCAGGCAGGCATATGCCCGCCTCAGGTGGTCACGACCGCGACTGTCAGTCCACCCTGGAACTGGCCCTGGTGATCCGCTTGAGTAAGATGGAAAATGTGAGCGTCTCCAACATTTGATCCCGAGGCGTCCACAGAGAAGGTGAAGTCAGCAAAGAACCTGGGGCGAATGGTTACTTTCGTCTCAATGTTGGGGTGTTCCAATTTTCCGAATAACCCTGTTATAACGTCGCAAACCAGGTGGGCGAGGTATTCGAACGGCTCCTCAAAACAGTTGCGTTCGTTTTTGAAGACGTCGAGGTTGAGTCCAAAGTGCCGCACCGGCCTGGTTGCGATCCGCGCAAAGCCTGGAACGGCTCGCAGGCTGGGCAGAATGGCTTGGAGGACGGTGTCGCTCGGTTTGAAATCAGAAACGGCTCGGATCGTAACCGTCTCATTCTCCCTCGCTCCGTTTCCCGTCCTGATCTTAATTCCATGCGGACCAGGGGAGTGCTGGGACGCAACGCCGATCGTCAGGTTGTGCTGGACGTAATGAGGATCCTCGGGAATATACTTCGAAAGGAACTCTTGATCAGGGGTTGCGCCAAACGGGTAACATCGTGCGATCAGACATTTGTGGCCAGGGCCATTCGGATCACCGCTGTTCGATGATGGGGTCCAGGTTACGTCGTTCGCATTGGGGGTACCTCCAGGGGTGGTGACCACTGCCAACGACGACGACGCCAGCTGAACACTGCTGGTTGGGTCGAACGTCGGGGTGACAATGTTCAGCGATGGCGTGCATACGTACAAATCGAACACCACCGCAGAGCTGTCTCCAGCCAGTGCACAATCGGGTTTTTTATAGATTATGACGCTGGTCGTGTTCTTAGCGCCTTCGTTTGCAAATGACGGGTCGGTCCCAGGGCCGTTTGCCATTTGGCAATCTGGACTGAGCCAGAACGTGGGATCTGTGTGGTTGCCGCCGTCGCCCGACGTGTCCTCCATGTAAAGACAGGTGTTAGGATCAGAGTTTTGGATATTTTGATCTATTGCCATATTGTCTATTCCTTCATTATGTTTATGCCTTCATTAAACGCTAGCGTTACGGCATCGTGAATTCCACACGCAGGGTATTTATCGTAACCGTCGCGGCCACGGTGCTAAGTGTCTGCGCGCGGATAAGGTACTTGTTTGCGGAGTTCTTGACGGTCCGGAGATCTAGGAGACCGCTCGGTCCGGCTCCGGGGACAGAGGGCGTGCCGGTAAGGCGGAACGGATTACCAGCAGTACTAAGATCGATGGGAATCAGCGTGGTGACGGTTATGTCGGTGAGCGGCTGAATTAGCAGACTCACGGTACCCAGGGTGGCTGGTGCGGTCTTGGCACCGATCACCACCATCTGCTGAATGGTGGCACCCTCTGGAAGGTACACCGGCAGCCAACCGTTTGAGCCAGCGGCATCCGTTGCAACACCCAGATTGAGGGTCCAAGGATTGCTGCCCGGTATCGGTAGAAAATTTGGAACCAACGTGACGGCGCCGCTCTGACCACCGGCGCTCGGACCTAACTCGCCGGCAATTGCCGCCAGAGCCGTTTTGATTGTGTTGTGGTAGTCGCTGGTGATTACATTTCCATCCTGTGCGTCGGGGATGGCATTGATCAGTGTTTGGATATCGGCCATTGATTCCTCCTGGCTAGATGACGCGTGGCGCAAAACGGCTGAGACTCCATTTGGCGGTGCCGAAACGGGCGATCCCGCGGTACGGTATCGCCGGGCTGGCGAAGACCAAGGCAAGTTGCGTGGTGTTCCCCTGCTGCACCACTTGCAGGTTTTCCCAAATCAGGTACAGCTGGATTTTCCCGGGATTAACCAAATCGATGGGCTCGTGATACAGCCCCTTATGAAACAATTCGCGCAGCAAATCGCCGTCCGTCGTGGCGACGTCCTTCGAGGCGTGCACGTCGAAAAACGTCTGCGGGTTGAATCCCGTAGACGAGTTCGTGCCGGTTACTGGCAAAAATCCGACGGGCGGCAGAAACCGGAAGTAGTCGCTGGCGCGCGCGGTGGAGAGGGTAGCCTGTCCTAAACCGGCCCCGAGCAAAGATTCGATCTGCGATTCAAACTGCAGAAAGCTGCTTAGACTTTCCGCAACACGGCGGGTGCCCAGAAGCGGTGACCACTCCCCTGCGGCTGAAGGCGGCGTCACGGGGCGACGCACGCTCCAGAGATCCACAAATTGCACTCCGGCGCGAGTCCAATAGAGCAGTGCCAAAGGCACCTCACAGTCGTTCAAAAGGCCCGCATCACGGAGTTCGTCCACCAGCCCGTAGCTGGTGTAGGCCGACGGATTGTTCAGAAACGCGAATGGGTCAGCCGCGTACCCTGCGAGGTCCTCGGTTCCCAGGCAGAGATGCGCCATCCCATTGCGGAAGCGTGAAAGCAGCGGCGCAATCGTCGCCGGATCCGCATTCTGGTTCAGTTGCGTCTCGATCTGGTTGGCAAGGGTCCGCATCTCGCCGCGTAAACCGGAGATTTCCGATCCGAGCTGAAGTTGCGTCAGGCGAAACTTTACGCCTTCAGTCGCGTACTTGCTGCCGCAACCGGTGGCCAGTCCACCCGAGGTCAGGCTCGTTATCGGGACGCGTTCTTCAAAACCTGACGCGGGCATGATGGTCAGGACATAGGCGCCCGGGTTAGTAAAATTGACCTGCGGCGGCATGCACTCGGCGAACAGGCCCGCATCCGCCGGGGACTGCTGGCCGGCGGGCACGAGCGCGACGTCGGTGTCGATCCCAAGCCGGACAACATCGCCATTCCGATTAATCGCCGTACCCGCGGTCACGTGCACAACTTGCTGTCCGAATGCCACGCTACTTGCCGACTTCGTGACTTCAAGACCATCAACAACGCCCTCGCCGATCGCTTTCCCGAGCTGTTGCTGGCGTTGGCGGTTCGCCGTCTGTTCGGTGCCAAAATCCTCGGCCGTCGCCAGCCGCCCGTTAAAGAAGTTGGTGTTGCGAATGCCGTTTGTGATGACCGGCTGCAGGAGGTTGGCCAGGCTCATTACTATCCTCCGATTTGCGCCACTTCGACCATGAATCCGAACCCTGCCCCCAACGGCGCGCCCGCGGTGTTCAGGATGCGAATACGAATGCCTGATGTTTCAAAGCCGACCACCTCCAGCACGGCACGCGTATTTCCGACTGCCGCCGTATCCTGAACCGTTCCCTTCACGATATAATTAAGTCCGGGAGTCGTGAGGGGATTGCGATACCCTGGAAAACTGAGAAGGAATTCTCCATTTGGTTGGCTGGCCGCACTCAGCGCATTGAAGACCGGGCCGATGCTCGTGCCGTTGATCTGAAAGAACCCCGCCGCGACCGCGTTATAACCCGCCGCGGCCGTTCCGGCGCCGCTTCCTGCGCTGGTCAGCAAAACTTCCTGCAGCAACCGCGTCGGGACGAGAAACGGCCGGCGCGAATCGTCGATCGTGATCCCGGACGCGAACCAGCCGTGGTTCAGGATGAG
>JAFAUY010000465.1 GCA_019243005.1 Verrucomicrobiota bacterium
CGCGGGCGCAATCGAGACCGGTGCAGGAACCGGGGTCGGCGCCGGTACCGGCAGCCTGGGCGGAGAAAGGAGAGCCAGGTTTTGCGTTTCCGCGTGATGGACCTTGTTTTCACTCCCGGCCGGCGTTTGCGGCGGCGGCGCTGCTTCGGAAACCTCCGGTTTGACCGTGCGCTCTTCAAAATCGACTCTCGCGATCACGTTCTGGCCGGCCTGCCTGGCGGCCTGCGTGAGCGCGCCGGCAAAGGTATCGACGTTCCTGTCCGCAACGAACGCGGCGACCGCGTCGTCTAACGCTTGCCGGAATGCTGCCGGAGCTGCCGAACCGTGGACGCAGCTCGGCAGGAGGTTGTCCCGGTTGAAATCCGCCATCGCCCACCGTTGATACGAGTCGAATGCCGCTGGGTCGACATCGGTTCGCGCCGGGATGCCTCCGTTCAACGCGCTGAACGTTTCCTGCGCGTCTTTAGTTCCGATGCTCTTCAACCAGGCGATGCCCGCTTCTTTATGAGGTGCAGCGCTGGCCAGGGCGAACGCATCCACCACAACCAGGAAGGACCCTTCCGTTCCGGGAAAACTGACCCAGCCGAAATCAACGTCTGCCTTCAAGTTTGCTCGGGCGAATTCGCCCTCGGCCCAGTCTCCCATCGAAAAAAACCCGGCTTTTCCGTCCCTCAATTTCTTTATGGCCTGATCCCAACTCAGCGCCGCATGATCGGAATTCAGGTAAGACTGCATCCTGGCAAAATATTGCATCGCCTGCTTCACCTTGGGGTCGTCCCACCTCATCCGGCCGCTGAACAACTCCGTCCAACCGTGCGGTCCGATAACTCCAAGGAGGGTGTTCTCGAAGAGTTGAGCCGACGCCCAAATGCCGGAATCACCCATGCCAAGGGCCGGAATTCCTGCCGCCTCCAATTTATCACAGGCGGCGAAGAATTCGTCGAAAGCCATCCGGTTTCCGACTTCGATGCCGTGCTGCTCAAGCAGCTTTTTATTGTACCAGAGCACATTTCCCCGATGGATCCCGGCCGGCACGGCGTAGATCTTACCGTCTCTGGTGACCAGATCGCGGAGCGGTTTCGGAAATGCCCGGTCCCACCCGCCGCTACGATAAAGGTCAGTGACCGGCTCGCAGTAGCCGGGCCCCACGTATTGGCCGAACAACTCCCAACCGGCGTGACTCTGCCAAACGTCGGGAGGTTTGCCGGCGGCCAGGCGACGTTGCAAAACGGGCCGCGCAGCGGAGCCGCTGCCGCCGCTGACGGTATCGTTAATCACGGTGATGCCGGGGTACTCGTGCTTATAATTTTCGATGAGCGCTTCGAGCGCCAAAGCCTCACTGCCAGAGGTCAACCAGGAGAAAACCTCAAGTTTCGGGCGCGCAAATTCGATAAACCGGCGAGTCCACGGGTTCTGCGGATTTGCCGGCGTATAGAGATAAAGGCGGCGAGACAGCAGGTACTCCTGCGTGGCGATCGTAAACGGGGTGGGCACGAGCGGGTCTGCGCCGGCTTCGGCCACCGCAACCGGTTTGCTGTTGCGCACGAAAGACATCCCTGCGAAACCGATTCCGTTTCGGTCAGCGGCGACGTCGTCTGCGAGTTTTGCACTGTTTTCGTATCGCACGGCTGCTGCAGACAACGGCTGGCCGCCCAGGACAACGGATTTGAAAGTGTCGAACGTACCCGAGTTGTCGTTAAGGGCGTAGAGATTGATCACTCCGGATGGTCCGCCCACCTGCGACCAGTCGTTAATTTTGCCGCTGAAGATGCCGGCAAGCTGCTGCGTCGTAAGGGCGTTGACCGGGTTATGCTTGTTTACCAGCACCGCGATCCCATCCAAACCGAGCGTGTGTTCGCAGTCGGACGAAAACAGATCACCCAACCCGGCGCGCGCGCATCGTTGCGCCTCGTCGGGTTGAACACGACGGGAAGACATGCCGATGTCGCACCCACCCGTGGCCAGATCTTCAAAAGCCGTCTTCGATCCGTGCGCCTGGATTTCAAAAATCAGCCGGTCAGCGGACTCGTTCGGCAGAAGCGCTTCAATGTTGGTTTCATTCTCCCGGGGCCCCGGGCGGCGCTGAATGGACGTCGCGCCCTCGTGCTTCAGGAAATCTTCGCAGATCATCGCCGCGAGTTCCGCACCGACGGTGTTTGCGCCGTGGAGCCGCAATGCCACCCGCCTGGCCGGTGGGGCGGCGGGAAAGGCCGGGAGCGCGGCCGGAAGTGAAGGCGTGGCAGCCGGAACGGCCGCGCCCGGGATGGCAACGACGTCTTCGGCGGCAGCCAGCGCCGCGGCCGCCGCCATCAGGGGTGACGGATAAAAGGGGGGCAACGGTGCCGGCGCGGGCGACGAGCCCGCAATCACCCGAAGGTTCGCGAATTGCCAAACGGTTGCGGAGTTTCCTCCGGAGTCGCCGGCAAGTCCGATCAAACCGCGGTCCGGGGGAGGCTGGCCGTTGAACGTAACCTCCCGCTGGTCGTTGATATAGACGGTGGCCTGGCGGCCGGCGGTGACGAGGCGGACGCTATTTACCTGTCCGAGGCCCTTATTGATCGCCTCACTCGGCGTCCAGTCGAGCTGATCCAACGGTTTCGAACCAACATACCGGATAATTTTGTAGTAACCTTTTGCATTAATACAAAAACAATAAAAGTTGTCAGAGTCAGCCGCCCAAAAAATCAAACCGCCGGGCGCCGCTGGATCCCCCGCCGCGGTAGTAATGTCGACGGTGATCTCCGAATCGCCGAATCGTTGTGACTGATTCAGGATGGCTTGAGACGTGTTCGGCGCGGGCGCGAGGATAAGTTTACCATGATCTACGCTGACGGCGTCACTCAGGGGTCTCCAGCTCGGATCCAGGCTGGCAAAGCGATCCTCGTAGAGAAGTTCACCCGCAGTCGCCGGCGATCCGGCCGCCAGCCACAGGAACGTGAGGAGTGCGGAAACCCAGAACGATCTATACCGCGGATTCATCGTGTTCGCTGTTTCTGCGATCGCCGATCAGACAAGGCGGCGGGCGCAACCCGTACGGCGGCCGTGCAGCGGCACCGGCGATCACGAACGCCAATTTACCCATTCTCATGTTGATCCGAAAGCGATGCTTTACGGTTAGGACGAAGCTCCTAACCTGTTTTGCGGCGGCTCGAGGAGACGCGTGAGTGACGAGCGGCGAGCAAAATGCCACAAATGAAGAGGGGCAGAACTCGGCGTAAGCTGTCCTCTTAATCTGCGTCGACCGTGTGACCGAGAGAGGGGCGGACGTCCAAACCGGGGTAAGATGCCGCTAGTCGCTCTTCATTTGTGGCATTCGTGGCATTTTTCGGCTGGTGGCATTTTTTATCGGCCGACTTCCTCCCACTTCCGCGAACTCGCCGACCGGAGGACCGCGTCGATGACAAACTCCGTGCGCAGGGCGTCCTCAAAGGATGGCGCGACCGGTTCCTTGCCGTTGAGCGAGTCGAGGAAATCAGCCAACTGATGGATGAAGGAATGCTCATACCCGATCGCCAGGCCGGGCACCCACCAGTGATTCATGTACGGATGCTGGCCGTCGGTCACATGGATTGATCGCCAACCGCGCAGCGTGCCCTCGTCTCTGTGGTCAAACCACTCCAACCGGTGCAGGTCGTGCAGGTCCCACGCCAGAGAACCGTGTTCGCCGTTGATCTCGAGGGTGTAGAGCGCTTTGTGGCCGCGGGCATAACGGGTAGCTTCAAACGTGGCCAAAGAGCCGTTCCGGAACCGGGCCAGAAACGCGCTGGCATCGTCAATGCCGACCTTCTCGATCTTGCCGGTAACGTTGTGGTATCGCTCTTTCACGAAGGTCTCGGTCATCCCGGAGACGCTCTCCATCTCGCCGTTAAGCCAGAGGGCGGTGTCGATGCAATGGGCCAGCAGGTCTCCCGTCACGCCGCTGCCCGCGACGCCGACGTCGAGCCGCCACAGGCCCGTCCCACCCTGCGGCAGGTCCGCTGAGATCGTCCAGTCCTGCAGAAATTTGGCGCGGAAGTGAAAGATGCGGCCGAGTTTGCCTTCCGAGATCAAGTTCTGCGCGAGCACTACGGCGGGCACACGGC
>JAFAUY010000148.1 GCA_019243005.1 Verrucomicrobiota bacterium
TGCCCCCGTTTTGTCCCGGTCTCACTCACATGCAGAGCCGCTGAGAACTGTTGTGGCTGCACCGGGGCAAATCACCACGCGTCTTTCTCACCACTTCGTGTCTGCCTCGCGTATGGCCGCTTGCAACTCTTTCATGGCAGTAGCCACTCCATCCTCGTGATGAAAGATGGTTGACCCAGCCACCAGCACGTTTGCTCCCGCCGCAACTCCTAGCGGAGCCGTGGTCACATCGATGCCGCCATCGAGCTCCAATTCGCAGCTGGGATTGATCTGTTCAATCATTTGCCGCACTCGCCGGATCTTTGGCAGCGTCATGGGCAGGAACTGCTGATGTTCGAAACCCGGATTGATCGTCATGACTAACACCAAGTCCAATTCTGGTAAAATCTCCTCCAATACGGCCGCAGGAGTAGCGGGGTTTATGACTATCCCAACCCGTTTCTCAAATCCTTTAATATTCCTAATGGTGCGATGCAGGTTGCTGTTACCTTCCCAGTGCACCAGAAATGAATCGGAACCAGCCCGAACAAAATCCTCGATAAAAAAATCCGGATCCGAAATCATCAAGTGCGTCTCCAACGGTAGATGGGTGACCGGACGGAGCGACCGAACGATAGGAGCTCCGAACGAAATGTTTGGCACAAAGTGTCCGTCCATCACGTCCACATGGATCCGATCAGCCCCGGCTTCCTCGGCCTGCGCAACCTGCTTGCCCAATTGGGCAAAATCAGCCGAGAGAATCGAGGGAGCCAGTTTCACCGTGCTCTTATGCAATTCATCGGTTTTCATTTCTTTATTTTTATCATTTGCCAGTCGAGACCAGCAGCGAAGCTGCGACTCATGATAGCCTCGCCGGAAATATACGCCAGCGCACCGAACGGTGGGTGTAAGCGCCTGAACCACCGGGCGCGTGACGCAGAGCAGGAGATTCCGGGGGGTTCTGGAGGCTACGGCGAAGTCGAACGGATGATGATAGGCCCGATTTGTTGCTCATTGGCATTGGACTCGTTCTCGGGATTTCTCTTACGAAGGACTGCCCCTCGGAATCTCCCGCTCGCCTTCCTCCTCGGCCCCAGACCCGGCCCGGTCCGGCACGCTCATGGAACCCTCAAACGGTGGTTTCACGCCGCGTGAATTCAGCGGCATGCAGCTTCACGAACTCGTGCATGCTCGTTGGCCTCTGGCCCGTGAGCTTGAACAAGTCGTCCGTCATGCGGTCGTACCGCCCCTGCTTGTTAAGCTCGGTCATCACGGTGAGATGGCTGACCAGGTGCGCGGGCGCCCCCGCCTCCTGAAGCCGTTCGCTCCACTCCGCCAGCGGCAGGTCGCGATAGCGGATCGGCCGACCCAGCGCCTCGGAAAAGACGCGCGCGTAGTGCTCTAAATCGGCCGACTCCAAGCCGGTCAGGTTGTAAACCTGACCGAGGTGCGGCCCCGGGTCCTCGAGGATGACGGCGAGGGCGCGCGCCACATCGACCGCCGAGATCGGCGAGGTCTTGCCGCGGCCCATCGGCAGTGCCAACTCGTCGGCGTCCCGCACCCCGGCCGCGACCAAGCGCAGAAAGAAGCCTTCCAGGAAGACCGTCGGCCGCACCGTGACCACCGGCAGCCCGGACCAGGACAGCGCCTGCTCGGCCAGCCAGTGCAGCTTGTGCTGCGGGCTGGCGGTGGTCTCGGTGATGCTCATCTGGGTGATCGTCATCTGCGACATGTTCACGAAGGCCTCCAGGCCGTGGTGGCGCGCCACCGCGGCGGTATTGATCGTGGCTTCCAGGTAAGCCGCCGCGACCGACATGCCGAAATAGAGGCGCGCGCAACCCTCGATCGCGCGGTGCATCGAATTCAGATCCGTCAGGTCGCCCTGCACCACCTCGGCGCCGAGCCGGCGCAAGGCTTCGGCGCGCTCATCCTCCCGCCGGACCAAGGCGCGAACCTTCTGCCCTTTGGCGAGCAGCGAGGCAGTGAGGTTGCGGCCGATCGCCCCGAGATCGCCGGCCGCTCCGGTCACCAGAATCGGGCCGTCATGCGCAGACTTCATCATCATACCGCTTACCTCCCAGTTGCGTTCAATCTCCTGCCCTCCTAACTCCAGCACGTGGTCCAATTTTGAGCTGCAGAGCGCGCCGAGGAGAAGGCTTGCGACCTCATACACTGAACGACACGGATGCTTCCCTCTTTCAAAGCCATACCTGCCGCGCGCCCGGTTCGGGAAGGTCACGTTCCATCAGTTCAAAATCCCCGCCGGGCTTACCCCTCTGCGCCGCTTTCATTTTCGTTTTCATGAAGGGCTTGGGTTCGCCATCCTTTCTTGTCCGAGGTTGAGAGCGAAGCGATCGAGTCGACGACCTCGGCTGTGGTCACCATGGCGTTGGCGTAGTTTGGGAGATTGATGTCCAAAGCCGCGTGCATCTCTTGATCCGAGTAATCCGCGGTCGCGTCTTTCACCATCGTGACCTCATAGCCAAGCTCAGCGGCAAAGCGAACCGTGGATTCGACGCAGGTATGGGCGATGAGCCCGATGACGATGAGTTGGTGGATGCCGTGCTTTTTGAGCTGCAAATCCAAATCGGTGTTGGCAAAGCCGCTGGAACACCAATGCTCGGTGGCCACAACGTCGCCGGGCTTCGGCTCGAACCCGGCACGGATCTCGCCACCCCACGTGCCGTATTCGAAGCTCTTGCGCATCCATCCTGCCTTCTGAATGGGCGCGATGTACTTCCAAGTTTCGTAGTCGCCCGGGCGGTAGCGATGATGCAGGGCATAGAAAACGCGAAGCCCGGCCGCTCGCGCCGCCTTGAGGACTTGCAACATGTTGGGAACGCAATGGTTCGCTTCGGCGACGCCCTTGATGCGGTCCCATAGCTTGCCCCCCTCCGAAATGAAGTCGTTATAGGGATCGATCACCAGAAGGGCGGTGATCTCCTTGGCGTAGGTCGGTTTTACCATGCTCTCTCTAAACATCGCGTATAAGTAGACGTAAAGCTTTCGGTTCTCGGCGCTAAGGCGTGTGGCGGGTAAAGACAAAATCGCGAGCGTTGGCAGGCGTCGGCGCATTGATAACCGCTGAAAAGCTCGACTCGACTAAGGTCTTGCGTTCCATTGTTCGTTGAACTCTTTTAGTTAACGCAGTGATCTGAAGCCCGCGCGAACCTCTTCTGAAAAAAGTTGCGGCTGTTCCCAAGCCGCGAAGTGCCCGCCTTTGTCGAGCCTGTTATAATAGATGAGTTTTTGATACGCCCGCTCTGCCCAACTCCGCGGGGCTTCATAGTTCTCGCCAGGAAAGACGCTCACCGCGGCCGGGATCGCGATATCGAGCGCGTTGTAAAGGCTGGCGTGATTTTCCCAATAGAGTCGAGCCGAAGATACTCCCGTGTTCGTCAACCAGTACAGCGTGAGGTTGTCGAGAACGTCGTCTCGGGTGACGTCGCCTGCGGGGTGCCCGTTGATCGTTCGTCCGAGCACGGCTGAGGTGATCGCCGCGGCCGGCTGGCCATAACCATCCCCATGGTCAAGAAGCCATGCCGCGAGGCCGACGGGCGAATCCGCCAAGGCGCAAAGCGTCTGCGGGCGCGTCCCCATCTCAAAGGCGTAGGCGCGCCTCTTCGCGTATAGGATACTCAGCTGCTCGTACGCACGTTTTTCCTCGGCTGAAAGGCTGGACGGCGGCGGATCAGCGCACTGGAGCGCCTTGGCAACCTCGGGGGGAATGGCGGCAGGGAAGTTGACGTGAATGCCCAGCAATTCCGGAGGTGCCTGTTTGGCCATCACATTCGAGATCGCCCCACCCCAGTCGCCGCCCTGCGACAAAAATCGCGAGTAGCCAAGGCGCTTCATCAGCACGACCCAGGCCCGCGCGATGCGATCCGGCCCCCAACCGGTGGTGATGGGTTTGGCGGAAAACCCGTAGCCCGGCATCGACGGAATCACCAGGTGGAAAGCGTCCGATGCGCTCGCGCCATGCGCCGTAGGGTTGGTAAGTGGATCGATGATCTTCAGCTGCTCGATCACCGAGCCGGGCCAGCCGTGGGTAATGATGAGCGGCAACGCATGGTCGTGTTTCGAACGAACGTGAATGAAATGGATGTCCAGTCCATCTACCTCGGTGATGAATTGCGGTAGGGCGTTCAGTTTCGCCTCGCACTTGCGCCAATCGTAGTCTGTCCCCCAATATCGGACGAGTTCCTGAACCGTCGCGAGCGGCACGCCCTGCGATTCATCGGTGACCGTTTCCCGGTCAGGCCACCGCGTTGCGCCTATGCGCCTCCGCAATTCGGTAAGTTCGGCTTCCGGAAAATTCACGTGAAACGGGCGAATCGCATTCTTGTCCGCGGATCCGCCGGCCTTCACCTCGCCAGCCGGGGATTGGTCGCTCTTCTCCGCCGTCGCCGCGACGGGGCTCATAATCTTCGCCGACGCCAACCCAATCGCGCCAAACAAATTCGTTCTAATAAAACTTCTTCGATTCATGTCAGCCTAACCCGGTTCGCTTTCTTCATTAGTCGGACCGCGGAGCGAACCCCAAGTAAGGTTTCAGCGGCACAATCAGGGGCGCCTGCAGGAAGCCCGCCTGGACCAGCGGCAGCGTATTTAACTTTTGCGCGACTTCCTCCGCCGAGCTGGCTTCGGCCATCATGCAGGCCCCGCCCGCATCGCCCCGCAGCCAGACCTGCCGAACGAACCCGTCCGCATAGAATCCCCGCACGACCTGGAACTCCGCTTCTCGCAGGTCGGCCGGAACCGGAAGGGAAGCTTTTTCAGGATGACGGCTGAATAGGATCATGAACTGCATGGGTGATAACCTCAAAATGGTAGGTTGGTTAAATTCCCCTAGGGGCACGAAAAGCGACGCGGTCGTGTAGACAGCCTACTCAGCGGCAAGGGATTAGGCCCACGCGGCACCCCCCGGGATTGCTGAGGATGGCGCGCAGCTCGTTGAGGGGTGCCGCTTGCCGGGGGCGATCCATCCCCGTTGC
>JAFAUY010000285.1 GCA_019243005.1 Verrucomicrobiota bacterium
ATCCCTTTTCGTTCAGGAGGGCTGCGATCTCGCGCTCCGTGTTGGTATTCAGGAGACGATCGATTTCGGCAATCACAGCCGGCTTGGTTTTCCGTAACTGCGCAGCCGATTGTGGTAAGGGCAGCGTGAGGCTTTGTGTCACACCTCCGCGGAAACGAAGGTGTACCTCGATCCGTTCCCGCCGAACTAACGTCACATCCTCCAAGAGCAGGCGCACGATCCGTTTCCGCTCGCGCGGGGGTGTTTGCGGATTGTGCCAGACGCGCTGAAAATCTTGGGCCAGCGCCAGCACCGCTTCCCGCTGTGAGTCGCCCAGAGCCGCCCGGTCGGTCTGCCGCTGGCGCTCCCCTTCTTCTTGCGCTTCGGCTAACGCCCGCAGCTTTTGATTCCAATCGGCTTCCAGGGTGTCGGCCACCAGGCGATGGGAAGGATCGACATTCATGTAACGCCGCTGCGCCAGTTCGGCCTCATAGCGGGCCCGCTCCACTCGTTTTTGCCGCAGCCGGTCGGCCTCCTCCCGCCGCGCTTGCAGCTCCTGCTGAACCGTCAGCGCCACTTCCAGCGCCCAAGGCGTCATGGTCTCCACCAAAACCGCACTGACCGCTTGATCAATCGGCTCGCCCGTGATGCGCTGGCACACGGGCGAGCCTTGCTGAATGGCTTTTCTCTGGCACACGTAATCCGGCACGAGGCGTTGCTCCCGGTCGTGATAGCGAACGCTCATCCGGCCTCCGCAGACGCCGCACAGGACGATTCCCTGCAGCAGCGCCGGACCTTGGTGGGGAGGGCTTCGGCGACGATCCGCTCCCTGAGACTGAGCATTCTCTTGTAGGCGGCGCTGGTTGGTTTCGTACTCCTCCCAGGTGATGTATCCGGCATGCCTGCCGGGAACCAGCATCCATTGTTCGCGCGGAAGCTTCAACCAACACTCCTTGCCGTCGGGCTTCTTGCGTGTGCGAGTGCGCCCATAGATGAACGCGCCCGCGTAACGAGGATTGTGCAGAACCCGCAACACTTGGCTGTGCTCCATTTCGGCCCAAAGAAGATCTCCTTTGTGCGGTCCTTTTTTCAGGCGTCGTGGAAATAACAACGCCTGCTGCCGAAAGGCTCTCACCACCGCACAAGCAGACCCGGTGCGGAGGAACGTCTCGAACAAGAACCGAATACTCTGTTGTACCTGCTGGTCAGGATCAAGGACAACGCGGTCTTCGGCGTCATAGACAAAGCCGACCGGCAGCGGAGATTTTAATTCTCCACGGCGCGCCTTGTTCAGAATGCCGCCTTGGAGACGCGCCCGTAACACATGCAGTTCCGCCTCTGATAAAGTCCCTTTCAATCCGAGCAAAAGCCTGTCATTAAAGTGAGCCGGATCGTAGACGCCGTCTTCGTCCAGGATCAACGTATCGGTTAAAGCGCAGATCTCCAGCAGCCGATGCCAATCCGTGGAGTTCCGAGCCAGGCGGGAGACCTCCAGTCCGAGCACGATACCGGCCTTGCCCAGGCCGACTTCGACCACCAGGCGTTGAAATCCTTCTCGATCCACAGCGGAAGCGCCGGATTGGCCCAGGTCGCTGTCGATCGTAATGATCTGGTCCAAGCTCCACCCCAGCGCCACGGCGCGATCCCGCAACGCATATTGCCGCTTGGTGCTTTCGGTATTTTCGAAGACCTGCCGCAGGGTGGATTGGCGAATGTAGAGGTAGGCGTTGCGTTTTAAGTGAGCCGCTGTGACTTTCTGATGAGCCTCCGCCGTCAGCATGAACAGACCTCCTGCTTTTGCAGATGAACAATGATGCCCGCTAACACGACGGCCACCTGCGTACGCAGCTCCAGCGGCACGGGGTGAGAGGCAGCAGCAACAGGAAAGGCCGGAGTGGGCGGTTCGATGGTATAACTGCGCCAGACATGGGCCCACGCCGCCATGCCTTGCCGGGTAAACAAGGCGTATCCGAGACTCCGCACGCTGGCGGGACTCGCCACCGCTTGGCCGCGCAGCTCCTCGTAGTGAGCGATCAGGCCGCTGCCGGAATCGAGGGTCATGAACTTCAGCGGCGTTTTTTTTGATCTCGCTGCAATCCGCGCTCGATGGTCCGCGCATGAAGCTCCACGCCAAACCGTTCCGCGATCAAGGAGACCAAGTCCGCCGTTCTCACCGCGACGTTGCCACTCTGGAGCTGGCGCACAAAGGCCAAAATTTCCGGTGTGAGCTTGTGGCCTTGTTTGGGGCCGCGCTTTTGTGGGACCAAACCGGCCAACCCGCCGGCCTCGAACGCGGTTTGGGCCTGGTAGAAAGAGGGGCGGGAAAATCCGAACGAGGCGGCGGCGTGGCTGATCGAACGCCCCTCCCGGCGGACCCGGCGCAGCATCTCGTACTTGACCTGCACCAGATCGCGGGCGTCGAAAAACTCCCTCTCGAGGAAAAGTTCGTCGCGGACCTGTTGCGGCTGCAGGTGGAGGGTACCGGTCTGACGAAGCGCCTGAATCTTGGGATCGGGAAGGGGTGCTTTGGGCATAAGTTGCTGTAAGTACAATTACGCCTCCAGTAAAGGCGTTGTCAAGTTTTTTCTGAAGCCAACCCCAAAGATCATAACGATATAGATTATGCGCAGCACAGTTGACTGCTTCGTTCGTGCACCGCCATTCCGGCGTATTTCTGTTAACAGTGTAGGCGCAGTTTACTTTACACATGGTCTCCCTTTTCACCCTCCATCGCCGCGATCATCTCCGCCAGTTGAAGCAAGTCCTGCCAACGAAAGTGGCACCGGCCCGCCGCGACGGCCACAAAGGGATCGGGCGGGATCGCATCCGTCCAAGTGGCCGGCAACGAGCACAACGTGCCCTCGCCGTTATGGAAGTACACCCGATCCTCGCCCCAGTTATGGCGATACACAACCAGTTCATACTCCTGGCCGAACAACGGATGAAATGGATGCGTGACTCGAAAAGACGGTCGCCATGCGCCTCGATCAGGTGCATTTGAAGACTCGTGCCAAGGGCCGGGTCGAGCGTGGCTTTTCGACCGCGCAGGACCGTTTGGTGAAAGGGTTGCGCGTCGCCGGTGCCGGCACTCTGGAACAGGCCAAC
>JAFAUY010000288.1 GCA_019243005.1 Verrucomicrobiota bacterium
ATGCTGGCCGCCGTGTTCGCGTTTGGTACTCTTGCTGCCCAGGCGCAGAATCCTACGCCGTCTCCATCTCCAGCCACGTCGGCGTCGCCGTCGACCAGCACCAAGTCGAAATCCCACATGAAGCACCACAAGAAACATAAGACCTCCAAGACGGAAGCCCAATAACCGGCTTTCAAACCGGAGCGAGTGGATTTTTGCCGATTGCCCATGGCGCCGCGGCGCCATGGGCTTTTTGCGGCGCACGGTTTTTTCTTTTCCTTTTCGGCTGGAGCATCGCCCGGCGGGACGCCGAGCCGGACCGGGTCGGCGCAGATGCGTGGTCCGCAACCTGCACCATCAAGGCAAGGGGCTGCCGGCTGCAACCCGAGCGGGCGTTTTCGCGTACGAGTCGCATCAGTAACTTGCGTCCACTCAGCGATTTGCTGAATAAATGCCGCGCCGGCACCGTCTATCGATCAAACGATCGATTGACAGTGGATTTTATGAAACGATTTTTTCTTCTGCTGCTGGCGGCGCTTGGGTTGATGACCCTGGCACCGCAACCGGCGAAGGCGGATGTGGATTTCGGCGTCACCTTCGGCGTGCCCGGGTATTATGATCCTTACCCGGTCTACTACGGCCCTTACTATGGCGACCGGTACTATTACTACCGCCACCCTCGTCCTTACTATTACTACCATCCATACCATTATGGTTACTGGCACCGTTACCATTACTGGCACCGGGGCTGGCGTCATCACCGCGCTTGGGACTGATCGAGGGTGAGGTAGCTTGACGGGAAGAAAAAGTCCGCCGGCCAGCCGGCGGACTTTTTATTTTCTAATTTTGCCGCGAACGAGGAGGTCGCTGCCCAGCCGCTGGTAAGAGACGTCAGCCAGAACGTCGGCTTCCTCATTGGAGCGCACGCCTCGTCCGCCCATGCTTGTCGCCGGTCCGCCGGTCAGGAGCGGCGCAAAAAAACTCCAGACTTCATCAATCAGCCCGAGGTCTCGCAATTCGCCCAGCACTTTGCCGCCGCCCTCCACCAGCAACCGCGTCACGCCCCGCTGGCCGAGGTCATCGAGGAGCGTTTCCCAGGAAGAATTTTGGAAAACAAGGGTCCGTTCACGGTGTTCATCGGTAAAAACCCGGGCGCCGGCCGGTAGCGCGCCGGAACGGGTAACGATCACCCGCCACGGTTGGAGGTGACGGCGACCCACGCGCACCGTAAGCTGCGGATCGTCTTTCCGGATCGTTTCCGCACCGACCAGGATCGCGTCTACCGTTGCCCGCAACCGTTGCGCTCTGAACCGGGAACGCTCGCCGGTCAGCCAGGTGGATTCCCCTGGAGGCCGGGTTAACCGGCCATCCAAGGATTGCGCAAACTTGGCGATGACCCATGGCCGGCCGGTGGTGATCCAACGATTGAAACCGGCGTTCAGATCGCTGCATTCCTTTTCCAGAACCCCGATCGTGACCGCAACGCCATGGGTCTGGAGAAAATTGATCCCACTTCCACGGTGCCGCGGATTGGGATCGATGCAGCCGACGACGACGCGTCCGATTCCAGCCGCCAGAATGGCGGCGGTGCAGGGAGGGGTGCGCCCAAAAGTCGAACAAGGTTCGAGGGTGACGTAGAGGGTTGCCCTTGCCGCCAATCCCGGTTCACGCAGGGACCCCAGGGCTGCCACCTCTGCGTGCGGCCCTCCGGCGCGTTCATGAAAACCCGTGGCGAGGACCTGCCCATCTCGAACGATCACGGCTCCAACGGCCGGGTTAGGACTGGTGGTGCCGAGTCCCTTGCGCGCTTCTCGAAGGGCGAGCCGCATGTGCCGGGCGTCCGTCTCTTCTTCACCGCTCATCACCGGTCGACTATAGCGAGGTCGGGGACCCCGACCACACCGGTGTCAGCGTTATCGATTTCCAGCGGCCAGCAAGCTTCCAAGGGAATGCCGGTGCCGGGGCGGCACGGGAAAAACCCCGGCCGCATCCCGGTCACGCAAGGGGCGTCGTCCGCTCCTTCGTCCGGCGGATTCAGGCGGCCACAAACTTTGTCCAGACGGCGCCGGCCTTGGCCGATTTGACGGCCGTCTCAATAAACGCCATGCCGGTGACCCCATCGTCTACGGTGGGAAAATCGACGTCGGCCGGCACCGGTTGACCGGCCACTTCAGCCTCGATGGCCCGTGCCGCTTCTCGGTAGATGTTGGCGAACGCCTCAATAAAGGCTTCCGGGTGACCGGCCGGCAGCCGGGTAAATCGCTTGGCCGTATCGCTCAGGTAGCCGTTGCCGCGCCGTAGGGTTTGCCTGGGCGCATCCTGGTATTTCACGATGAGCTCGTTGGGGTGCTCCTGGTGCCACTCCAGGGACGCCTTTGTACCGTAGACCCGGATCACAAGGTTGTTTTCCTCACCGCCCGAGATCTGGGACGCGAAAAGGAGGCCCCGCGCCCCTCCGCGGTAGTGCAGGAGCAGGTTGCCG
>JAFAUY010000053.1 GCA_019243005.1 Verrucomicrobiota bacterium
TGCCGGGCGTTTTCGCCGCCGGCGACGCGAACCGCGGCCAGTCGATCGTGGTCTGGGCGATCGGCGAGGGACGCGATGTGGCCCGGAATATGGACCTCTACCTCATGGGCGAAACGCGCCTGCCGCCCAGTATCCGCACGCCGAATCCCGTGGTCACGAAAGTGTAAACGTGAAACCGGCGCCTCCGGTTGGTTGTCGATGAAGATCAGCGTCAAACACGAAACGGCCTACACCTACAACAAACCGGTCTGGCTGCAGCCGCACACCTTTCGGATGCAGCCGCGTCTCGACGGAACGTTGCGGCTGATCAGCCAGGAGATCCAGATTGAACCGGAGCCGATGCGGCTCTCGCCTTGTCTCGATGCCGAAGGGAACGCCGTTGTGCACGCCTGGTTCACCGGAACGACCGACCGCTTGAGCGTGACCAGCGCGTTCAAAGTCGAAATGTTGCGTGATAATCCGTTCGATTACTTGCTGAGCCCGGGTGCCCAGGAGTTGCCGATTCGCTATAATGACGGGGTTGAAGCCGTTCTGGCCGGTTATCTTGCCCGACAATATGAGGACACCGCCGTCGTGGAGTTCGCCCGCGACATCGTCGCGGAGTCCGATTCGCGAACCCTGAAGTTTCTGGATTCGCTCAATCGTCACATCCACGACCACTGCCCCAGGATTATCCGGGAAGAGGGCTCGCCTCACCCCCCGGAGGTCACCCTGCAGTTGCGGACCGGTTCATGCCGCGACGTCGCCGTCTTGTTCATTGAGGCCTGCCGGGCGGTCGGACTCGCGGCTCGTTTCGTTAGCGGCTACCAGAAAGGTGATCCGGATCGCCAGGCCCGGCGGTACATGCACGCCTGGGCCGAAGTTTACCTGCCCGGAGGCGGCTGGCGCGGGTACGATCCCACCCATGGTACGGCCGTGGCCGACCAACACGTCGCTGTGGCGGCAACCCGCCAGTCCTGCGACGCCACCCCCATCCAGGGTGCGTTCCAAGGTACGGGTGTAGCTTCGAAAATGGAAGCTCACGTCAAAATCCATTAGCCTGCATCGCCCCCAAATCCCTCGATAATCCGCAGGAGCTGGAGGCGATGCAGGCTTTATGAACGATGACGCGCGGTTTACGGAAGCGATCCGGCGGTTCGACGAAGAGAATGCTCGCGATCCGAATCTGGTCGTCGTCGACGGTGTCCCTCACCCTCACGAACTTCTTTACGCACAAAGGCTGACCGATTGGGCACTGAGACTTTGTCCCGAAGCATCCGAACCATTGCGGCTGGCCGCGCGCTGCCAACACCTTTGCCGCTGGCAGATTCCGCGCAATTCTTATGAAATGACGCGAGCCGGTTACCTTCGCTGGCGCAACGATCTCAAAACCTTCCATTCTCGTAAGGCGGCCGAAATTCTGCGCGAAGTCGGGTATCCCGAGGAGATCATCGCACGGGTGCAGGAGCTGAATTTAAAACGCAACCTGGGCCGGGACCCCGAATGTCAAGTGCTCGAAGACGCGCTTTGCCTGGTCACCTTGCAATATCAACTCTCTGACCTGACGGCAAAGACTGAGCCGGACAAGATGGTCGGCATCCTGCAAAAGACGTGGAAGAAAATGTCACCGGCCGCCCGGAACCACGCCCTGGCGCTTCCGTATAGCCGGTCCGAGCGGGAATTGATTGAGCGAGCGCTTGGCGGAACGCGCGGTTGATCTTACACCCGTTCTCGGGATGATCGAGCCGATCTTTGCCCCGGCGGGGCAGTCCCGGAAGGACGATCGAGAGTAGCCCGGCACTTCAGTGCCGGGTGGGGGTGTCAAAAGGCGTTGCGTCCCGTCGGGACAGCAGGAACGCGTGCTGACCCGGGGGCGTGGGAAGCAAGCACCGCCGGCAGCGGTAATCCATTGGCCCGATGGTTCTTCCAGGTCTATTCCTGACCTGCCGTCGACGTAGACGTATGTAGGTTAGGTAAACACAATGCTCACGACCAGGAAGGTTTGGGGACCGGCCCGGTTTTCCCGGCAGCTTACCCAATGGGGTTTGACCCTGCTGGTGGCCATCGCGCTGTTCCTCTCAACGGCTGCGGCCTACAACCTGATGGTCGGCGAGTACAGCGTGGCGCCCGCGGCCCGCAGGGCAGTACACCCGATTTTGGTCAATGGTCCTCAGATGCCTACCCCGGTTCAACGTCGTTCAGATTACCCCCACCCTCAAGATGGTTGAGCTTGCTGAGTAAGGGCCACACATGCCACAAAGGGAGAACCGTACCTGGCATTTCCCGCTCGTCACACTAAGGCAAATGCCTCAAACGGGTACCAGTCATTGGGGGCATTTTTTCGCTTGTGGCATTCAGCTCTCGTTCCGCTCCCCTTCTTCGTCGGGTGCCCTTTCCGGCAACGTCACCATTTCCCGGTTGGCATCGTAATCCATGAGCCCGGCGTAAC
>JAFAUY010000127.1 GCA_019243005.1 Verrucomicrobiota bacterium
ATCATCGTAATCTCCTCCGAAATGGCGGAAGTCATCCGGCTGTCCAGCCGGGTCCTGATTTTTGCCGATCAACGAATTATCGGAGAAGTGTGCCGTCTGGATGACAGATCCTACGCGGACGTGCGGGACGAAATCGGGCACGTTTTAAGTGCCGTGCACTAATGCAAAAGGCAGGGTTAGTTAAACCGGAGCTGACGGAGACGGTTCCGGAGCTCAGTAAAGAATCCAGGCGCTTCCGCAGCGGCCGAGCGCTCGGGCTGCTCATTGGGACGGTCGTATTGGTCGGGGCAATTGCGTCGGTGTCTGACACGTTTCTGAGCCCTTACACAATGTTTATCATCTCGCGGCAAATCGCGTTCTCGATCTTGATCGCGTTGTCGCAAGCGGTTTGCCTTGTCGTGGGAGGCATGAACCTTTCAGTCGGCGCCATCGGCAGTATGGCGACGGTGATTCTCGGGCTATGCTTTCAAAACCTTGGATGGAACGCTTGGCTGGCCGTTCCTGTCACGCTCCTTTTCGGTGTTGTGTCAGGCGCAATCAACGGGCTGATCATCACCCGGCTCAAGATCAATTCCTTCATTGTTACCTTGTCGATGACGTTCGTCTACATGGGGCTGCGGTCTGGGATCTCGGGCGGATCCCCTTACACCATCCCGCCAGATTTCGGATTCATCGGGCAGAACGCGGTCTTTGGCGTCTCCTGGGTCTTTGTGCTGGTCTGCTTGATCCTCGTAGCTACCGGATACATGTTTTCTTACACCGTCTTCGGTCGGCAAATGCTGGCCACTGGCGGAAACGAACATGCGGCGCGACTGTGCGGCATCGCGACGGACGGCATTGTGTTTCGGGCACACATCATTTCCGGGTTTCTGGCTGCGCTCGCCGCGGTTCTGTGGGCATCGATGGTCGGTTCTTGTGCTCCGGAAACCGGTGATTCTTGGTTAATCGGGAGTTTTGCGGTATCCATCATCGGCGGCACCGGCCTCATGGGAGGCGTGATCTCGTGCACCGGTATTTTCCTTGGTGGCGCGATCTTTGTGCTGATCAGCTATGGTCTGATCGAGATCAAAGCCAATCCCTACTTTGCAAACTCGTTCCTGGGTGGGTTAATCTTGCTCGCGATTGTCCTCGATCGGGTCCGGGAAGTTTTAGGTGAGAGAAAACGCAAGGTGTAAGACCGTTTAGTACTACTCCGGTAACTTTGTCGATGGGCGAGCGCTCGACAGAAGGGGCAATCGAGGTGGCAGGCCGGCAGCAGCAGCCGTTGCAGGGCCCGGCGCACCACCAGCAAGGTTAACAGCGGCGCGGCCGCTTCGTCGCTTTCGCCGCGGCGGTCGCCCACCTTCTGCTCCAAATCCGCATCGAGGTGTTAAACGGCGACTGGCGCGCCAAGCTGCCCGAGCTGACATGCCGGCCAAAGCAATCGTCCCCAACGATGGCGGCGTAGCCTCTACTTTGGCCTGGTCTCGCTGAACCTGGCGCCGCCGAGCGCCCCGGTGTGGGCGTGAGCCCGCGAAAACGCCCGCGGAACTCAGGTTAACCCAATCAATCGCAGACTTTGTCAGACGCCCCCTTCGCGCCAGATCCACCGGAGTGGCGCCGGTCCAAAGCCTCCGGATTGACCGTGTTCTCCGAAGAGCCGCCGTTCAAAACCGCGATAAGGTTCTCGACCGCACACCGGATCATGGCCAGCCGCGTCTCGTGCGTCGCCGAGCCCAGATGGGGTAGCGCCACCACATTCGGCATGGTTAAAAGCGGGGATTCAGCGGAAAGGGGTTCCTTTTCAAACACGTCCAGGCCCGCGCCGCGGATTCGTCTAGACTGTAGCGCCCGAACCAGCGCGCCTTCATCCACGATCTTACCCCGGGACCCGTTGATGAAGAATGCCTCCGGCTTCATCAGGTTGAATTCGCGCTCACCGATGAATCTTTCCGTCTCCGGGGTTAACGGCAAGATGACGCAAACAAAATCCGCACCCGCCAGCACTTCGTCCAACCCGCACTTACGCGCCTCAAAAAGCGACTCGGCCTGGGCATTCCGGTGTCGATTGTAGTACAGCACCGGCATATTAAACCCGAGGCAGGCCCGTCGCGCCACGGCCAGCCCGATACGACCCATGCCGATGATCCCGATCGTCTTGGAATGCACGTCGACGCCGTAGAGTGACGGGCCGATGCTCCCTTTCCAACGGCCCGCCTTAACAAATTCGGCCAGTTCCACTACCCGCCTCGCCACCGCCAGCATCAGCGCAAAGATCGCGTCTGCGACGCTCTCCGTGAGGACGCCCGGGGTGTTGGTTAGAACGATCCCGCGCTCCGTCAAAAAACGTACATCGAAGTTATCGTATCCCACCGAAATGGTCGAGATTGCCTCCAGTCGGTCGGCGCACGACAGCATTTCATTGGTCAATTTAACGCTGGCCCCGATCAGGCCATGAGCCCATTGAATCGCCGCCAGGAACGCCCCTCGGTTGTGCTCATCGATGGAATCAAACCGGGTGAGGTCGAACCACCCGGCTAGTCTGGCAAGCTCGGGTTGCGGCAGCCTCTTGTAAACGACGACCTGTTTTTTCATGTGACCTACTTAACGCGGCGAAGGGCGGGCAATGATGGTGAGGAACGCAGATAGCGCTAACGCAGACGCCATGAAGATGTAGGAGGCACCATTGCCTTTCGTCAGCGCGGTCAGGTAACCTACTAGGTAAGAGCCAAGAAAGGACCCGAGCGCTCCCATGTTGTTGATTAACGCCATGGCGCCCCCGGCGACGTTCTTGGGCAGGATCTCGGGGATAATCGCGAAGAAGGGGCCGTAGGGTGCATACATCGAAGCCCCGGCAATAATGAGCAGCGCGTAGGATAGCCAGAAGTTTGACGTCCCCAGGGCGAAAGAAACGAAAAACGCGATGGAGCCCACCAGCAAACACGGCCACACAAACGCTTTGCGGTTCATGGTCCGGTCCGAGCCCCAGGACACCGCCAGCATGGCAAGGGAAGCCACAAGGTAAGGCACCGCGGAAAGCCAACCCGCCGCGACCATGCCCATATGGGACGCATTTTTCAGGATCGAGGGAAGCCACAGCACAAAGCCGTAAACGCCGATGCTCCAGCAGAAATATTGGGCGCACAACAACAGCACGATCGGCGATCGAAACGCCTCCCCGTAGTTCTTAACGACTTTCATCCCGCGCTGCTCGCGCTGAAAGGTTAACTCGAGGCGTTCCTTTTCCTCCTTCGAGAGCCAGGTCGCCTCGGCCGGCTTTTCCTGGGCTAAGACCCACCAGCAGAATGCCCACACCACGGCCGGCAACCCCTCGATCACAAACATGAGCCGCCACCCGAACAGGTTAACCAGGTAGCCGGAAACGACCGACATCCACATGATCGTCACCGGGTTGCCGAGGATGAGAAACGTGTTGGCGCGAGAACGCTCTGCCTTCGTAAACCAATGGCTGACGTAGATCAGCATCGCCGGCAGGACCGCCGCCTCCACCACCCCGATCAAAAAGCGGACCGCCATCAGCGACGGGATGTTACTGACCACCCCGGTGAGGGCGGCGAGCAAGCCCCAGGCAATCAAGCTCCAAAATACCAGCCGCTTGACGTTGCGCCGCTCGGCGTAAATCGCCCCGGGGATCATGAAAAAGAAATAGCCGAGGAAAAAGAGCGCGCCGATCAGTGAAGAGACGTTCTGGGTGATACCCAGATCCCGATTGATCCCGGCCGCCGAGGCGAAGCCGAAATTAGCCCGGTCCAGGTAGGCTAAGCTGTAGGTGATGAAAACAATCGGAAGGATATACCACCAACGCTTGGGCGCGATCGGCGGATGATCGGGGGTGATGGCAGGTAGCGTGGGCATGGGATGGCTTAGAAATCAGGAACGGCGAGTACGAAGGGGGTCAGCCGGCAAGCCCCTCTGCCGGCCTGGGGATTACGTCCATAAGCGAGTCGAGCCTTTCGCGCGTCGGTAAACCTTCCGAATCGCCTATTTCCTGGATCACGAGCGCGGCAATCCGGTTGCCGCGCGCCGCCGCGTCTTCGGCCGCGCAGCCCTCCAGCAGGGCACTGATTAGGCCGACGGCAAACCCGTCTCCCGCTCCGACCGTGTCCACGACTTTCGGCACGGGGACGGCCGGGATGAAGGCGCGTCCCTCCCGGTGCTTCACGAAAGCACCGTTTTCCCCCAATTTGACCACCACTAACCTTGCCCCTCGTTCCAGGTAGAAATCCGCGATCGCGTCCGGTTCGCCGCTCCCGGTCAGCGTTAAACCTTCCTGGATCCCGGGTAAGACCCAATCGCTCTTGGCCGCAAGCGTGTTAAGGCCGGCGACCATCGCTTCCCGGCTGGACCACAACACCGGCCGGAGGTTGGGATCAAATGAAATCGTTTTGCCCGCGGCGCGCATCTGGTCCATGGCGTAAAGGGCCAGTTCATAGGCAGTCGGGGACAGTGCTGGTGCGACACCCGTAACGTGAAGGTGGCGGGCCGAAAGAAAATATTCCGGCTTGAAATCCGCCGCGCCCAAGTGACTGGCCGCCGTGTTTTTGCGAAAATATTCGACCGTGGGATCCACATTGCCGACCGCTTTCGACTTGAGTTGAAACCCGGTCGGGTACTGGTCATCGACGGTAACGCAACGGGAATCGACGCCTTCCTTTGCAAGGACCTTCAACAGGAAGTGACCCAAGGAATCCTTGCCCATCCGGCTGACCCAACCCACCCGGAAGCCCAACCTGGCCAATCCGATGGCGACGTTGAGTTCCGCGCCGGCCGCACGCCGGGCGAATTCTTCGACCTCACTCAGGTCCCCGGTCGCTTTGGCAACAAACATGACCATTGCCTCTCCAAAAGTCACAACGTCGAGCTGGCTCATCGTCTTAATCCCTTGCTATAGGAGTGTTCAAGCGCGGTAACCAGGCACGTAAACACGAAAGGGGCATTCACTCGATTACAGCGACGGCGCGACTGGGGAAAGAATGCATAAGGCGTTCCGCGTCTAAATGGTCGTAATGTAAGAAAAGTACGAGCCCGGAGTTTCCTTAACAAGTCAAAATTACCGCTTGACCTTCACCGGGCTTGAGCCGTTTTTGCGCATGCGCCGGTAGGAATATCTGTGCCCGGACGGTTCTAAGCTTGGCGCGTTCGCTTCCCCTTTGACCTTCCTGCCTTGATCCTTCAAACAAACTCAGAATGGAGCGCTCAGTACATGCGGGATCAAGCCCGCCGGTGAATGGTCGTGTGAATTCATGAACAGAAGCGCTATATCCCGTTTGATGGCTGCCTTGATGAGCAACGCACTGCCTTTTACCGGGGTCGCTGCCGACCTCATTGTGTCGACGAACGATGCGAAGTACGCCCGCGTCGTCGGCCATGATACCTACCCTGAGCATCCCCCTCCCGACACCTTAAGCGTGATTGATGGAACGCGTTATCCGCCTGAGGTGATCGCCACGGTGGAAGTAGAAACCACGGTCGCCGGTCCGCCCCAGGCAGTGGCGATCACGCCCGATGGGAAGATTGCGGTCGTATCCGCTCCCAACCGGTACGACCACGCCGAAAAGAAACCTATCTTCGAAACGTTCCTCCAGGTCGTGGACCTGGAGGCAAACCCGCCGCGAGTCGTCGCCAAAGTCGATGTCGGGTATCACCCGCAGGGGCTGGCGATCAACCCCGCGGGGACCCTGCTGCTCGCCGCCACCGTGGGCGGAACGGTTGCCGTCTTGTCCATCGACGGAAAAACGGTTTCGTTGCAGGATCAAATCAAGCTCGCGGACCGGCGACTCGCGGGCGTGTCGTTCACGCACGACGGCAAGGCGGCCTTGGTCGCGTTGCGGGACGATCAAGGGGCGGTGGTTTTGGAGGTCACGGGGGGTAAGGTGACGACGAACCGCGAACGGGTGGCCACCGGTGTGGCACCCTATTCGGTGGACGTTTCGAGCGACGGCAAATGGGCCGTCATCAGTAACGTGGGCCTGGCGGGACTCCCTGGTGATGTCGGAAGGTGTTTTGGCGACGCCGACAGCGTCAGCTTGGTCGACGTCTCGACTCGCCCCTTTCGCACGGTTCAATACCTGACGGTGCCGTCCATCCCGGAAGGCGTAGCGATCTCGCCCGACGGACGCTGGATCGCGGTTAGCGCGATGGACGGTTCTAACTTGACGGCTGACAACCCTGGCCGCCGCGCCCATGGACGTTTGCTGTTGTTCGAAATCCGAGACGGGCAGGCGGTGAAAACTGCCGACCTCCCAGGAGGCGAGGCGGCGCAGGGGGTGGTTTTCACCACGGATAACCGGT
>JAFAUY010000176.1 GCA_019243005.1 Verrucomicrobiota bacterium
AACGGAACTTTTTTCAGAAACCCTTTCGCGTCCCCGCCAAACCCATCATTGCAGTGAGTAAATCCATTACCTTCTCCCGCCATCCGGTTTATGATTGCGCCAGGCCCTTCGCCCTGTTGTTTCTGGCAGGGCTGGTTTGTCATTCCGCTTCTGCGCAGTCGTCGCCTCCCACCGGCGCGGCCAAGCCCGCGCCTTCAGCGACGGCGACGACGAACGCCGCCGCGCCCGGCGCCGTAAACGCCCCAGCCTCACCGGCGGCCATCAGGCCGGCGTCGGCTAATTCGCCTCAGGGCGACGCCGACACCCAGAAAAGATTTGCCGCCATGTCCGAAGATCTGAAGCAGCGCATCGCCTACGCGAGCAATAAGGTGATGATCCCGCTGGTGCAGGCGGAAAGTAAGCTGTACAACCGGTTCACCTATTTTGAAAAACCGGAGCGGCTCGATCCGACCACGTTCGGTTCCAAAGGGGAAGTGGCCGCCTGGAAGGATTCGCTGAAGGAGTTGCGCGGCAATGAGGAACTCGTCGAGAAACTCTATGCCAACGTCTCGGACGATTTCGAGAATGCGCTGATTGCTCAGCGCATCAGCGGACAACTGGCAACGTCGATCAAGAAGCAGGTGGTAAACACCATCCCCTGGGACGTCGTCCAAAAGAAAGAAAAGCTCGTCAGCGAATTCATCGAAAATCACGGCAAACTGCTGAACTTTTATGAAACGAACTGGGGAACCTGGAAGGCGAGCGGTCGTGCCGGTGTCCCTGCGTTCGAGAACGCAAAACTGGCCGATACTTACCAGCAATTGCGCGACAAAATCACCGTCTCAGGCCAGCAGATCGTGCAGCTTTACGCGAAGCTGAGGGAATAAAACTCAGGCCACAAGCAGAAGAATGCCATAAATGACGGATGCCGGTTGGTGGCATTGTTTCCGGAGTTGCTCGCCCGCATCCGGCTCTCCAGCCGGAGGTTCTGTCACCTGCCGGGCACCGTGCCTCAGTCCGGAATTAGAGACGCGGTCTGGGCTTCATAGATTTCGTCAATCAGTAAAGCACCGGCCTGCGACGCGGCCGCGGCAAGCGCATCGCAACGGTTATTTTCTGCCGACGCGGCATGACCTTTCACCCAGCGGTAACATATCTTGTGTAGGGCCAAGAGACGGTCAAGCTCTTCCCAGAGATCGCGATTTCGTACGGGTTGCCCTGGCACGCGCCGTCTGTGTATATGGTCACTCGCTTCACGCTCTTTGACTGATTTGATCAAGGTGTGGCGTTAAAGGCTGCCCTCGATTTGAGGGACCAGGAGGTTCCGGCTTCAGCCCGTGTTCGATCGCTCGCCGAGCGTATTTTGACCTTGGACGACATGCCCCGACAGGGTCCGCCGGCAGACGACCGCGACCTGCTCAGCTCAAGGTACGCGTGCTCAGATTGTAAAACTCATAAAATTTTTGTTATTGAGCAACAGGGCGAACGGACATTAATCTGTGGAGAGCCGGAAACCGCAGCTCGCAGTTTTTGCGAGAAACGGCTATCCGTAGCGCCTCAACCATGGCTAAACTCGAAGACCTTCAACCGGGTGCTGCGGTTTCCGGCATTTTGCCGCAATGCCACGTCGTGGTCGTGAGCGCCAGGGCTTTCGGCTCTGAAGCCGTAGAACTGACGTATAAAGACCCCGCCGGCAAGCTCGCCAGCGAGATTTTATTTCGCGCTGATGAGGTGCGCCTGGAGGTGGGAAGTGCTCAACAGCCCTGGACGTTTGCCGGCGATGGAGCCGTTTTCCGGTTGCTGGCTGAGGCCCACCGCATTCGATCAGCTCATCTTTTCGATCCCCTGCTTGCGGTCCACACCTCGGTGGTGGACCCGTTACCGCACCAGATCACCGCCGTGTATGAGACGATGCTCGCCCGTCAACCGCTGCGGTTCCTGCTGGCCGATGACCCGGGCGCGGGAAAGACGATTATGACGGGGCTGCTAATCAAAGAGTTGCTCGCCCGCGGAGACCTTCAACGGTGCCTCGTGGTTTGCCCCGGCGCGCTGGCCGAGCAGTGGCAGGATGAGCTCTCGCAGCGCTTTCAACTCCACTTCGAAATCCTGACAAACGATCAACTCGAATCTGCGCGCTCCGGTAACTGGTTTCTCGAGCAAGATCTCGTGATCGCCCGGCTGGATAAACTCAGCCGGGACGAAAACGTGCAGGCAAAGCTTGCCGCCCCGGGCTGCGGTTGGGATCTCGTCGTCTGCGACGAGGCGCACAAACTGTCGGCCACGTACTTCGGACGCGAGATAAAGTACACGAAGCGGTACCGGCTCGGTCAGCTGTTGTCATCGGTAACGCGGCATTTTCTGCTGCTCACGGCGACGCCGCACAACGGCAAAGACGAAGATTTCCAATTGTTCATGGCCCTACTCGATCCCGAACGGTTTGAGGGCCGGTCCGACGTAAGCGTCGAGCGCGCGGATGTATCCGACCTCATGCGCCGCATGGTCAAGGAGCAGTTGGTTAAATTTGATTCCACGCCGCTGTTTCCCGAACGGCGGGCCGTCACGGTCGCTTACAAGCTTTCGGAAGAGGAGGTACACCTTTATAAAGGGGTCAGCCGTTACGTCCGGGAAGAATTCAACCGGGCGGAGAACCTTGGGAACCGAAAGCGGTCCGGCACGGTAGGGTTCGCGTTGACCATCCTGCAGCGGCGACTCGCATCCTCGCCGGAAGCAATCTACCAATCTCTCCGGCGCCGTCGCGAACGGCTTGAAGGCCGGCTACGTGAACTCCAACACGCAGGCAGCGACGCAGGTCTGGGGTCAGCCAGCCCGCTTCTGGACGAAGAGGACATCGACGATCTCGAAGAGATGGGCGAACTGGAGGCGATCGAAGGAGAAATCCTGGATCAAGCGACGGCCGCCCGCACCGTCGCGGAACTGGCTAAAGAAATCGGCACACTGCGTCAACTTGAGGCGCAGGCTGCCCAGGTGCGGCGTTGCGGCGAGGACCGCAAATGGCGGGAACTCGCGTCCCTTTTGGGGGCCCTGTTAACCCCGTCGCTTTCCTACGAGCGGACGTCACCAGGTTCAGTACGGCAGAAGCTGGTGATTTTCACGGAACACCGGGACACGCTGATGTACCTTTTGGAGCGGGTATCGGCTTGGTTGGGGAAACCCGGGTCCGTCGCGGCAATTCATGGTGGGATACGCCGCGAAGAACGGCAGCGGATCCAGGAGGCATTCCGCAACGACCCGGACGTGTCGGTGCTGATCGCCACCGACGCGGCGGGTGAAGGCATCAACCTCCAGCGGGCTCATCTCATGGTGAACTACGACCTGCCGTGGAATCCAAACCGGCTGGAGCAACGGTTCGGGCGCATCCATCGGATTGGGCAAACCGAGGTGTGCCACCTCTGGAACCTTGTGGCAACCGACACCCGGGAGGGTGAGGTCTACGAGCGGCTGCTCGAAAAAATCCAGGAAGCCCAGCGACGGTTGCAAGGGAGGATTTTCGACGTGCTGGGCCGGATCGTCTTCGACGGGCGTCCGCTGCGGGAGCTTCTGGTCGAAGCCATTCGTTATGGAGAACTGCCCGAGACCCGGGCAAAACTGTTGCGGGTCGTCGAGAACGCTTTTGACCCGGCCATGATCCAGGGCTTGCTCGAGGAGAAGGTGCTTGTCCACGACGCCATGGATTCGAGCCGGGTCCGTCGGATCCGTGAAGACATGGAACGCGCAGAAGCACGGCGGTTGCAGCCCCACTACATCGAATCCTTCTTTTTAGAGGCGTTTCGCCGGCTCGGCGGATCCGTCCGGCCGCGCGAACCGCGCCGTTACGAAATCACCCACGTTCCGGTAGTGCTACGCGCTCACTCGCGCATGCTTCGTCCCGGCGAACCGGTAGTCCAGCGCTACGAACGCATCACCTTCGAGAAGGGCCGCAGGCATGCGCCAGGGCGGCCTCCGGCCGCCTTCCTGTGTCCGGGTCACCCCTTGCTGGACACCACGTTGTCGATGGTGCTCGAGCGCCACCGCGACCTGCTGCGTCGCGGAGCAGTGTTGATCGACGAGTGGGTGGCTTATGCGCGGATGCTGCACGACCGTTCGGATCTGCCGGCCGGTACGTTCGATACCCAATTTACGTTTGCACAGACTTTGTCGGAATCGGCCAAGGCCGCC
>JAFAUY010000462.1 GCA_019243005.1 Verrucomicrobiota bacterium
GAGGTAAATAGTTTTTTCATGGTGTGAGGCGTGGGGACAGTCCATAAGGTGGATGAAGGCGTTGCGAAACCAGTTTTGCGGATGATCGGCCGGGAGTTTAAGCATCGCCTCTATGCCCTTGGGGTAGCTCGCGAGCGCTTTCTTCCCAGCATCGCTCATGACGTCGCTCGCGGCCGGACAGCTTCTGGTGGTACGAGGGAGTTTAAACGTTGATAGTCCTCCCGAATAGGATAGAAGACGTCACATATCCGGCAGTCTGAGAGCGCCCGTCCCGAGTGCCGCGCATGCGAGGGGATGACGGCCACCGTCCCGGGAACCAACACCGAAGTCTCACCGCGAACGGTCAGCTCAAAGCGGCCCTCCAGGAGGATGGCCACCTGCTCATGAGGATGATCGTGTTCCGGGAGAATGCCGCCCGCTGCTATTTCCCAGAACGCGAAGGTCATGTTGGAAGAATGAAGCATTCTTGCTCTGAAGCACGGCATCACCTCCCGCATGGGTATGGTTTCAAGTTGATGAAACATAGTTAACCACCAGAGGCTGATGCTGGAGAAACCGATCAAGGGTTTATAACACGTCACGGAAGCAACATCAATGAGGGCGGTTCCGGCGTGCCCGGCATCCTTTCCCCGGAACACGCATGACCGGCGGGCATTGTCCGGCCCGCTTGTGGGGTACCACGCCACGGAAAGGCCGGTTTATGGCCTGAAAAGTTCCGGCAGGAAGGCGATTAAGGAGGGACGCCATACATCCATTTCATGCCCGAGGCCGGGGTATTCGTGGTACCGGTACGCGATTTTCTTCCCATCCAGCATGGCTTTAAGGTCGGCAACATCTTTTCCCGTGACCGTGTCCTCCGTACCGACGGTCACCGTAGAGTTTCGTAACGCCTGGTTGACCCGGTCCGGATCGGCCAAAGCCGCGGCAACCCCCTCGGCTTAAACCGGCTTCCGTGGCAGATCGAGACCAAAAACGGCCCCGGCCGTTTGCAAAAGGGCGGAAACCGTCGTGGGAAAAAAACTTTTAAAATCCGGTTGACTTCGTTTGTTTTTACAACAAACTCTGCGCATCGCTTTCCCCATCCCTTCGTGACTTAACCTCGTTATATGAAAGCCATCGTTTACGACGCCCCTCGTAAATTCGAGTTCCGGGATATCCCGGTCCCAAAAATCCAACCCAACGAAATCCTGCTCCGCGTTCACGCCTGCGGCCTCTGCGGCACCGATCTCCACGTCCACGAAGGTGAATTCGGGCCACGGTTTCCCCTCACGCCCGGTCACGAATTTTCGGGTGAAATCGTTGAGCTTGGCTCCGAAGTCACCGGGCTCAAGCAAGGGCAACGGGCTACCGCCAGCACCACGATGGCGTGTGGTAAATGTTTCTATTGCAAACGGGGAGACTTCCTGGAATGCGAGAACCTGGACGGCATCGGCGTAGAGATTAATGGAGCTTTCGCGGAATACATCAAACTTCGCGCCGACCTGGTGTTCCCGATCGAAAAACTCTCCACTCGCGAATCCGTCATGGTTGAGCCGACGGCCTGCGCCGTACACGGCATGCAGACCCTCGCGATGAAGCCGGCAAGCAGAGTCCTTTTGTTTGGCGCCGGGCCCACCGGTCAGGTGTTAGCTCAACTGTTGAAACTGAACGGCGCATCCCATTTAACCGTTGCGGCCCCCGCCGGTCCGAAACTGGACCTCATCGCGCGCCTGGCCGCCGATGAGGTGGTGCCGATCAATCGGAAGGATCCCGAGGTTCATCGTCGCGGCCTCCAGGAGGTTAGTGCGAATGGATTCGACTACGTCATCGAGGCAACCGGTTCGACCGACCTATTGCAGGATGCGATTCGTTTCACCCGGCGCCGTGGCACGATCATGGTCTACGCCGTTTATCCCGACCGTGCGATCGCCCGGATAACGCCCGCCGACATCATGCGTCGCGAACTAACGATCAAGGGTTCATTCGCCCAGATCGACTGTTTCCCGAGGGCGCTCGACTACCTGGAGAGCGGGAAGGTCAAGGTTGACGAAATCGTCACGCACGAGGTTCCATTGCGAGACTATCAAAAAGCGCTGGATTTGGCCTTCGCCCGAGAAGGTATCAAAATCGCCATCACCCCATGACGTGGTTGCATCACATCAACCATCCCCGGACGGCCGTCTGAGGCCATGATTCTCATCCTGGAATCATCGCGTCGCGTCCCCACCTGTCTACCCCCTAAATATGAAACGCTGGATAAACACAGTTGCAGTAGTTGTCACCCTCGGACTCGTTGCGCTTTCGCCGATCAAATTGGCGTTGGCGGCCGGCAACAAGTACACGATCGCCCTGATTCCAGGGCTTACGACGGATCCTTTCTACATCACCATGCACAAAGGCGCGCAAGCGGCTGCGCAGGCCTTGGGGGTCGACCTCGTCTTTCAGGGCGCTCCCGAATTCAATCCCGTTACGCAGGTCCCGGTGTTGAACGCGGTTACCGCCCGGCATCCGAGCGCCATTCTGATCGCGCCGACGGATAAGGTCCAGTTGGTCGCGCCGCTGAAAACGGCCTCTGAAGCCGGCATCCCGGTGATCACGGTCGACACGTTCATCGGGAATGGCCACTACCAGACCGGAACCGGCGATGCCGATTTTCCGCTCTGTTACGTTGCGTCTGATAACGTTCTGGGCGGCGAGATCGCCGCGCGTGCGCTGGCAAAAGCGATCGGTGATAAAGGAAAAGTCTACGTCTCGAACGTAAAGCCCGGCATTTCGACGACGGATCAGCGCGAACAGGGGTTCAAGGAAGAAATGAAAAAGCATTCGAGCATCACGGTTCTGGAGACCCAATTCAACGATGATGATGCGAACAAGGCGGCTTCTCAGTTCCAATCCGTCCTGGCACGCAACCCGGATCTTGCGGGTGTCTTCGGCGCGAACCTTTTCTCCGCGATGGGCGCTTCGAACGGAGCCAAACAGGCCCATTCAACCGGAAAAGTGAAAGTGGTGGCCTTTGACGCGCCGGCCTCAATTGTTCCCGAACTCAAAGCTGGAAACGTGGATATCGCGATTGCCCAGCATCCAGCCGAGATCGGGTATTTTGGCGTCGTCGCAGCCTACGCGCATTTGGCCGGCCAATCGGTACCTCCGCTGATCGGCACCGGGTTCACCGTGATCGACAAGGGTAACGTCGACGATCCGAACGTCAAGCGCTTCATCTATTCAGATTAGGTAGGATAGGATCGGCTTGAGTTCACGGCGCAGGATTTGAACGGAGCGCATCAGATGCTGGTAGAAAAGAAGATTACCAAGCCGGCGCCACTTGCCGGTGGTGAAGCCCGGAAGGCATTCCGTTGGCTGGCGGTTTTAGCCGCCTTTCGAGCGTGGTTGTTCCTGGCGATTTTATTAGCCGCCTTCGAACTCTGGGCCCGCGTCGCGTACGGCGGCACGTTTGTGTTCAACCCGCTGAACGTAAAATCGATCGCGCTGTTTACCGTGACGCCGCTCCTGCTCGCCCTGGGCCAGACGTTCGTCATCATCTCCGGCGGGATCGACTTATCGGTAGGATTCACGATGGGCCTTTCGGCGGTCGTGACCGCCCATGTTTACAATTGGGCGGCACAGTCTGGAAATTCGGGGCTAAGCCTCGTCGTGGCGGTTGCTGCCGGACTCGGCATTGCCGTCGTGCCGGGCTTGATCAACGGCCTGCTGATTGCCGACCTGCGGGTGCCGCCGTTCATCGGCACACTCGGAATGTACGGCGTCGCGCGCGGCGTCGCCTTTCTGTTGGCTAAAGGGACGACGGTTCCCGTGCAGGGTGGCTTGATGGGAGCGATCGGAAACGGCGAGACCCTCGGGTTTCCCAACCTGGTCCTCCTGACCATCGCGATCATCCTGGTCATGCATTATTTGCTTTCCCATACGCGCTATGGCCAGCACATCTATGCGATCGGGGGCAACGTGAATGCCGCTCTGCGCGCGGGAATCAACGTGCGCAATGCCACCATCGCGCTCTACATCCTGTCCGCGCTGTCGGCGGGCTGCGCCGGTATTTTCTACACCGCGAAATTTTCCGCGGGTGCGGCTCAGGCGGGTGAACCGGTGCTGCTCGACAGTATCGCCGCGGTCGTGATCGGGGGAGCCAGCCTGTTCGGCGGGTCCGGCACGATCATCGGCACGATCATCGGCGCATTGATCGTGGCCGTGATTCAATACGGCCTGGTCTTTGTGAACGTGGAACCATTCTGGCAGTTTGTGGCCGTCGGTGTGGTGATCATTATCTCAGTCCTCGTCGACCAGATTCAGAAAGGGGCCAGAAAATAACGTCGTAAAGTCATGAATATTTCCAACAAAGACCCGCTGCTGGATCTGGAGCATATCTCGAAACGCTTCGGGGGTTTGCAAGCGCTCAAGGATGTAGCGTTAACTCTCTACCCGGGTGAAGTTCTCGCCTTGGCGGGAGACAACGGCGCGGGCAAATCCACGTTGATCAAGACAATCTCCGGCGTGCACAAGCCCGACACGGGAACGATCAAATACTGCGGTCAGGTCATCCACCTCGAAACACCGCACCAGGCGAGGGATGCGGGCATCGAGACCATCTACCAGGATCTGGCGATTGCGGACAACCTGGATGTCGGCGGCAACGTGTTTCTGGGCCGGGAAATCGTCAAGCGCATCTGCGGACTACCCTTTGTCGACCGCCGGCGGATGCGGCAGGAGGCCCTCGAGACGTTGCAGGACCTCGATATCCACATTCACCATCCTGAGAATCCCCTCCGGTCTTTGTCGGGGGGGCAACGCCAGTCAGTTGCGATCGGGCGTGCGATCCATTGGAAAGCGCGCGTGTTGATCATGGATGAGCCGACGGCCGCCCTGGGCGTGCCTGAACAGAGGAAAGTCATGGAAATAATCGAGAGGCTCAAAAAGAGCGGGGTCGGCGTGATTTTCATCTCTCACAACCTGAACGACATTTTTCAGGTCAGCGATCGCATCCTGGTTTTGCGTCGCGGTGAAAAAGTCGGGGAACGCCTTATCTCGGAAACGAACCACGATGAGGTCGTCCGGATGATGGTGGCGGGTTGAGGGGCATCCCCGGCGGCGCATCACGGATAATCTACCTGTCAGAACGTCTTTTAGAAAGGCAGCGCATGTTTGTTACAAAGCCGCGACTATTTCTCGCTTACGTTTTCGAAAACAGGTTTGCCGTGCCATCTTTCAACGTCAGCAACCTCGAGATGGCGCGCGCGGTCATTGAAGCCGCGGAGCTTGAAGATGCCCCCGTGATGGTTCAGACCGACTTTATAAATTTCGACTATGGGGGCATGGACGAACTTTCGGCCCTGATTCGCACCCTGGCCCAAAAGGTTCCGGTACCGGTCCTGATGCACCAGGATCAGCCCGGAAAA
>JAFAUY010000006.1 GCA_019243005.1 Verrucomicrobiota bacterium
ATGGCCGGCAACCTCACGGGCCAGGTCCGCAACATCGCGGCCGTGACCACGGCGGTGGCCAACGGGGACCTGTCCAAAAAGATCACCGTCGATGTGCGCGGTGAGATCCTGGAGCTGAAAAACACGATCAACACGATGGTCGACCAGTTGAGTTCGTTCGCCTCCGAGGTCACGCGCGTGGCGCGCGAGGTGGGTACCGAAGGCAAGCTGGGCGGCCAGGCCGACGTGCGCGGGGTGGCCGGCACCTGGAAGGACCTGACGGATAACGTGAATTTTATGGCCAGCAACCTCACGGGCCAGGTTCGTAACATTGCCGAGGTTACGACGGCGGTGGCCATGGGCGATCTTTCCCGCAAGATCACCGTGGACGTGCGCGGTGAGATCCTGGAGCTGAAAAACACGATTAATACGATGGTCGATCAGCTTGGGTCATTCGCGTCGGAGGTGACCCGGGTGGCGCGCGAGGTCGGTTCTGAAGGACGCCTGGGTGGCCAGGCCAACGTGCGCGGGGTTTCCGGGGTTTGGAAGGACCTGACCGATTCCGTCAACTTCATGGCAGGGAACCTGACCAATCAGGTTCGGAACATTGCGGCGGTGACCACGGCGGTGGCGCGGGGCGACCTTTCCAAGAAAATCACCGTCGACGTTAAGGGTGAGATCCTGGAGTTGAAAAACACGATCAATACCATGGTCGATCAGCTCAACTCGTTCGCCTCGGAGGTGACCCGCGTGGCGCGCGAGGTGGGTACCGAAGGAAAGCTGGGCGGCCAGGCCAAGGTTGAAGGCGTGTCAGGCACGTGGCGTGACCTGACCGACGGCGTCAACTTCATGGCCAGCAACCTGACCGGCCAGGTGCGCGGCATCGCCAAAGTCGTCACGGCCGTGGCCCGGGGCGACCTCAAGCGCAAGCTCACCGTCGAGGCCAAAGGCGAGATCGCGGAACTGGCGGACACGATCAACAGCATGATCGACACCCTGGCGACCTTCGCCGACCAGGTGACCACGGTCGCGCGCGAGGTAGGCACGGAAGGCAAGCTGGGCGGTCAGTCAAACGTGCCCGGTGCCGATGGCACCTGGCGCGACCTGAACTCCAACGTAAACCAGTTGGCGGCGACCCTGACGACCCAGCTCCGGGCCATTTCCGACGTCGCGACGGCGGTGACAAAAGGCGACCTGACCCGGTCAATCACCGTCGAAGCCCAGGGTGAGGTGGCGCAGTTGAAAGATACGATCAACGAAATGATCCGGAACCTGCGGGACACCACGTTGAAAAACAGTGAACAGGACTGGCTGAAAACCAACCTGGCCAAATTCACCCGCATGCTGCAGGGACAACGTGACCTGATGACGGTCGGCCGGATGATCCTTTCGGAATTGGCCCCCGTAGTTAACGCGCAGCAGGGCGTATTCTACATCGTCGGCAATGACGACCCGGGAGCGGCCGACACCGGCGGCCGCAACCGTGGCCGGATCCGGCTCCTGGCAAGTTATGCCTTTCGAGATGGGAGCAGCGTGCGCGAATTGTTCCAGGTCGGAGAGGGATTGGTCGGCCAGGCGGTTCTCGAAAAGCAACGCATCCTCCTCAACGAGGCGCCCGGCAATTACGTGCCTATCTTTTCCGGCCTTGGCGCCGCGATGCCGGTTAACATCATCATCCTGCCGGTCCTGTTTGAAGGCCAGGTGAAGGCCGTTATCGAGCTGTCGAGTTTCCAGCGCTTTAACCCCACGCACCAAGCCTTTTTGGATCAGCTGACCGAGAGCATCGGCATCGTCCTGAACACGATCGAAGCGAACAGCCTGACGGAAGATCTCCTCAAGCAGTCCCAATCGCTGACCAACGAGCTGCAGAGCCGCCAGTTGGAGTTGCAGACGACCAACCTCGAGCTTGAACAGAAAGCGCGGCAACTGGTTGAGCGGAACGCGGAAGTCGAACGGAAAAACCGGGAGGTGGAGGCCAAGAACCGCGAGGTGGAGCAAGCGCGCCAGGCGCTTGAAGAAAAGGCGGCGCAACTCGCGCTGACCAGTAAATTCAAGAGCGAGTTCCTGGCCAACATGAGCCACGAATTGCGCACGCCGCTTAACAGTCTGCTCATTCTTGCCGACCAGCTTGCCGGCAACCCGGAAGGCAACCTGTTATCCAAACAGGTCGAGTACGCCAAAGCGATCCACGGTTCGGGCAAAGACCTCCTGCGGCTGATCAACGACATCCTTGATCTGTCGAAAATCGAGTCGGGCACCGTGACGCTGGATATCCGTCCGGTGATTTTAAAGGACATTCGCAATTCCCTTGAGCGCACGTTCCGGCACGTGGCCCAGAACAAGGGATTGAGCTTCCTGATCGAAATTGATCCTCGTCTGCCTGCCACCTTGCAGACGGATGCGCATCGCCTGGAGCAGATCCTGAAAAACCTGCTGTCGAACGCTTTCAAGTTTACCGATCGCGGCCGGGTGTCTCTGCGCGTGGCGCCGGTGCGAGAACCTTGGATGGCCAATCACGCGGTTCTGAGCGAAGCTTCGCAGGTGGTGGCGTTCAGCGTGACCGACACCGGCATCGGCATTCCGCCGGAAAAGCAGGCGATCATTTTCGAGGCGTTCCAACAGGCCGACGGTTCGACGAGCCGCCGCTACGGCGGGACCGGGCTGGGTTTGGCGATCAGCCGCGAACTCGCCTGCCTGCTCGGGGGCGAGATCGTGCTGACCAGTACGGTAGGGTTCGGCAGCACGTTCGCCTTATACATTGCCGTCGAGGCGCCCGGTTCGGTGGCCAGCCGCGCGTTCGATGGGCGCTCGAACGGCGGGTTTGCGGCGCCGCTGCGGGTCGAGGCGCTCGGCGCCAACGGGCGTTCAACGCCTTCTTTGGACGATCTCGGGCGTGAGCCGCATGCCGTCGAAGGCCCCTACCGCGTGGAAGCAGTCACCGACGACCGGTTCAACCTCCTGCCTGGAGACCGCACCTTGCTCATCATTGAGGATGACCCTGCTTTCGGACCCTTGCTGTGCGCTATCGCGCGCGCCCAAGGCTTTAAATGTTTACTGGCCCAGGACGGACGGACCGCGTTGAGCCTGGTCGAAGATTACCGGCCCGACGCAGTTTCTCTGGACATCACCCTGCCGCACGTTGACGGTTGGCGTTTGCTTGACCGGTTGAAATCGGACCTTTGCACCCGCCATGTCCCGGTCGTGGTCATCTCGGCGTACGACGAACCACAACGCGGCTTGAAGCATGGCGCGCTGCGTTGCCTTTCCAAACCGGTCTCGCGCGAGCAGGTTGAACAGGCCTTCCGCGAATTGTACGACTTCATCGACCGGCCGGTAAAGCGGCTGTTGGTCGTTGAGGATAATGAGGCGCAGCGGCTCGGCACCATCGAGCTGATCGCCAACTCCGACGTCGAAATCACGACCGCGCCGGATGCCGAGGCTGCGCGGGCATTGCTGGCGCAGCAGGAATTTGACTGCCTGGTGATCGATTTGCGTCTGCCCGGGCGTGTCTCGGGGCACGAACTTCTTGAAGAGCTGCAAGATCAGCCCCGGTTCCGGCATTTGCCCATCGTGGTCTATACCGCCAAAGAGCTTGCGCTGCCCGAGGAAGCGCGCCTGCACCAACTGGCGCGCTCGATCGTTTTGAAAGACGTGCGGTCCCCCGAGCGGCTGCTGGACCAGACAACCCTGTTGCTTCACACGGCCTTGGAAGCGCTGACGCCTCACCAGCAGCAATTGCTGCGCACGGTGCACAGCGACAAGGCCGTGCTGGCGGGGAGAAAGGTCCTGCTGGTCGACGACGATATCCGCAATGTCTTTGCGATGACGAGCGTGCTCGAACGTTACGACATGGAAGTTGTCCCGGCCGAGAGCGGGCGCGAGGCGCTGGAGGAACTCGACAAATGCCCCGACGTCGACGTGGTTCTGATGGACATCATGCTGCCGGAAATGGACGGCTATGAGGTGACCCAGACCATCCGGCGCCAGGAACGGTTCCGCGGCCTGCCCATCCTGGCGCTTACGGCCAAGGCGATGAAGGGTGACCGGGAAAAATGTTTGGAAGCCGGCTGCTCCGATTACATTTCCAAACCGGTCGATACCGAACAGCTTCTCTCGGTGCTGCGCCTCTGGCTGCACCGTTGATCAGCCGCCATGACCCGTCGTACCGCACGCGAGGAAAAGCCGTTACGCCGCCGGAACGGCGGAGCCACTTAGCCGCCGAGAACGCTTGGTATGTCCCTGCCGCTGTACCCGGAACCCGTCATGGAAGGGCCGCACGGCCCACCTGCCGCTGACGGGCCGGTAAACATCCTGCTTGTCGATGACCGGCCGGATAAGCTGCTTGCCCTGCAGGCGATCCTGGCCGACCTGGGCGAGCACCTGGTGCTGGCCCACTCCGGTACCGAAGCCCTCCGCTGCTTGCTGAAACAGGAATTCGCCTTGATCCTGCTCGATGTCAGTATGCCGATCCTGGACGGCTTCGAGACGGCGGCCCTGATCCGTCAGCGCCAGCAGTCAGCGCGAACGCCGATCATTTTTGTCAGCGCGGTCAGCGATTCCGAGACGCACGTGTCCCGCGGTTACTCCCTCGGCGCGGTCGATTACATCCTGACGCCGATCGTGCCGGAGGTGCTCCGGGCCAAGGTGATGTTCTTTGTCGACCTGTTTAAGAAAACGCAACAACTGAAGCGTCAGGCCGAAGAGCGTGCGCAGTTGTTCCGGGAACAGGCGGCGCGGGCTGAAGCGGAAGCCTCCGAGCGGCGGGCTGCCTTTCTGGCTGAGGTGAGCCAAGCCTTGATGACCCCGCTCGAAGTCGAGGAAATTCTGGCGATGGTGGCCAACTTGACGGTCCCCCAACTGGCGGATGTCTGTCTGGTGGACCGGGTCACCGACGTCGGGACGATCCGCCTGGTGGCGTGGCGGGGATCTCCCGCGGGTCCCGTCCCTTTACCCGAGCTGATCGCGGACCTCGATCCCATCCCGCTGGATTCCGATTTTTTGGTGGCCAAGGCTTTTCGCACCGGCAAGGTCCAATTGCTCGGTGAGGTTCCCCGGTTCCTCGACGAGATTTCTCCCCGCTGCGACACCGGCGAGAGGTGCAACCGGCTGGTCCGGCTTGGCACCCGCTCCGCCATCCTCGTGCCGGTCGTACGAGGACAGGCGGTGGAAGCGGTCCTAACGTTCGCGGTGGTTAAAGCGGCGCGCGTTTACGTTCCGGCGGACATCGGGCTCGCCGAGAGCCTCGCCCGCTCCGTCGTCATGGCCTGGGAAAGGGCGTGCCTTTACCAGGCCGCCCAGGAGGCGAGGCGAGAAGCCGAGGCGGCCAACCGTGCCAAAGACCGGTTCATCGCGATGCTGAGTCATGAACTGAGGACTCCGTTGACGCCGATCCTGTTTTCTGCGTCGACGCTCGCGGCTGATCCCACGTTGCCGGAAATCATCCGCGACGATCTCCAGATCATCTCGCGAAACGCGGAACTCGAGGCACGGTTGATCGATGACCTCCTGGACATTACCCGCATCACTCAAGGCAAACTGAACCTGAGCTCCACCCTGACCGATGCCCACCGGCTGGTGCTCTCGGCATTGGACGTCTGCGCTGACGGTGTTCAGCGGAAAAACCTGGTGCTGACGGTCGATTTGCGAGCCGATTCCCACATGCTCAACGCCGATGAGGCGCGCCTCCAGCAGGTTTTCTGGAACCTGCTCAAGAATGCCATCAAATTCACTCCCACAGGCGGTGAGATCCAGGTCCGGTCGTTTAATCCCGATGCGCGACGGATATGTATCCAGGTTGCCGACAGCGGGACGGGTATTACGGCCGAGATGCTGCCGAGAATCTTTGAACCGTTCGAGCGAGGTCAGGAGACAAGCTCGGAAGGCCTCGGTTTAGGGCTGGCCATTTCTCGTCCCATCGTCGAGATGCACAGCGGCGTCATCTCGGCCCAGAGCGCCGGGATCGGGCGGGGTGCAACCTTCACGGTCGAACTGCCGGTCGTTTCGATTCCCATGGAAACGGGCGCGGCGGGCCCTTCCAGCGGAGAAGGGGGCGATTCTGATGCACACCGGCTCCGTCAGCCTCGCATCCTGGTGGTGGACGATCACGCCGACACTTTAAACGTGATGCAACGGCTGCTGCAGCGTTTGGGATATGCCGTGAGTACTGCGGACGGGGTGGAATCAGCGATGAGCCTAGCGACCGGCGAGGCTTTCGACCTTGTGATCAGTGATCTCGGGCTGCAGGACGGCACCGGACACGAGCTGATCCAACGTCTGCAGTGGAGCGGCAAGCGGATTCCCAGCATCGCCGTCAGCGGCTACGGCATGAAAGAGGATATCGCGCAGAGCGACCAGGCCGGCTTCGCGGCCCATCTCACCAAGCCTGTCTCCAGCCAGTTACTTAAAGCCACGATCGAGCGTTTATTGGCCCTGCAATGAGGCTTGATCAGTCATCCAACCGGTTTTCCTAACGCGCTGAAAGATGGTTTGCCGGATAAAAAGGTGGCGGAACTCTGGATCGATCTCCATCGCAGCGCCATGGGACGGCTCACACCAATTCACATCGAAGGCCGGGTTGCGGTGATCGGGTGCCCGATCGAGGGGTTTTGCACGCAGGGCGCAACTACCTATACCGAGAAGTAACTAACCTTGTTTAGTCGTGTTATGCAACCGCAAGACGCATCCGCCGCGGCTAAAGTTTTATTCACGCCGGGCGATTAATGGGCAGGACGGCTTTCGTTTTAGAATAAGGCATGGCGTTTGCTGACAACGTCCCATGCAGACCATATGGAAACAGAAACGACCTTCAGGTTACGGCGAGCCGTGGATGCCTGGTTAACGGACGTGCAACGCCGTGGCGCGCAGTTGTATGCCCGGAACGAATGCGGGGATGTGCAGTACCTTTCCTTCGAAGGGCGTGCCCACGTGTGTTACAATGTCGACCTGGATTACACGCTGGGTGAAATAAAGTTACAAATCACGGATCCCGCGCGGTCCGTAACGGGTCGTGAAACCATCGGCTTTACGGAACATAACTTGCACGCCTTGGCTAAACGGATTGCTCCGTTGAAGGAGGGCGAAGCGTGCATCCCGGTCAGTCTGCTGGTAAGGTTGAGCTTGCTTTGTCATGCTTACCAGCGTCTGGTAGCTGACTTCGACAAAGCCCGACGCATCCACACTTCCACGCAGACGGTTCAGGCCATCCAGAGGGACGTGGATGCTCTCCTGACGGCAGAAGAACAACCAGGTGAGAACGCCTAGAACGCCCCGCGGCGCAGCCGGCGCCTAAGACGCCGCATGGAATGCATTCGGCGGGAAAGCCCGCCGGCTAAACGCAACCACCGCTCACGGCGCACCTGACAAAGCTTCCCGGAGCACTTGGGCCATAAGCATCCTGACCCGGTGCAGGATCGCCTCTTCGGCCCGTGTAACCCACTCCCGGTTCAAGTGCTTGTCATCGCAGGTCTGGGCAATCCAAGCCTCCACGGCATTTTCCAGGCGGGAGCAGAGGTCCTGGTGGTCAAACCGGATGCCGTCCGGCGCCTGCTTCGCCTGGGCAAAGGAGATCCGCATTTGTGCCAGCACCTCTGCTTCTTCGGTTTTCCGGAACAGTTCATAAAACTCCTTTTCGGTCCGGCTTACCTTCCGGTAAAATCCATCGATGCGTTCGGTGCGGGAGACCATACGATCGGAGTTTACTCGCCTTCCCAGAGCACGCGAACTCATATCTGCGCGCCTGCGCGCCATTCGACCCGCCATCTCGCCCGCTTATGGCTGCCGTAGCCTCAAAGCGGGGTTTTGCAGGGGACTGGGCCCGTCAATCCGCGCGTGCGTGACGCGGATCGGAGCGCCACTCGTACCCTCGCCCCTAACGTGGACGCCATTTCGGTCCATGATGATCTTTGCAAGCTCCAGGTACGCTTTCAGCAACGAGGCCTCTTCGAGCGACGTCCCCTTTTGGGGAGATTGCGACAGTTCGTAAGCCAGTTGAGAAATCTGTTCCATCAGGGCCTCCCCGATAAGGTCGACCTGGACAGCCGTTAAAAGAACCGGGATTTTTCCTGGCGCAGCGGTCATCCATGTTTAGAGGGCCGTCCATCGTTTCTCGTTCAAGAAACGAATAAAAAAAACCAGCGGTAGCGACGTGCATCCCTCGGTGTCCCGTTGTGCCCGCTCATTGCGGCGCAAATCTTAGTTTTTCTTAAAGTTATCTCTTTTCCGGCCGTACTCGTTGCACATCGGCCCTTTTGGCCCTTCAAAGCCCAGGGATCGCTACAGAGAAGCGGAATTCCGGTCGCCAAAGGCAGGATGCAGTTTATGCGGCGAGTAATTTTAATTTCGATTTTGACGGTATTGAGTGGAGCGGGCACAACGTTCGGCCAGCCCCGGCTCCATGGCAGCTTGATGGACGCGAAGTACACCGGCAAGTTGCGGGAAGATGCCCTTTTCAGATTCGAACCGACGGTGAGCACATCGCCAATCAACCGGCTGTACACCGGCTCAGCTTCGCGTTATGCGACGGGTTCAGCCCTAAGCGCTCCCAGCGGCAGGGCGGACCGGTGCCCATGGAAGCTTAACATCGTAACCACGGTTTTTTGGATCGGAGAGCGGGCTGCCGCTAACAACCCGGTGCCCAACGACAAGAGCTCCTGGGACTCGGCCTGGGCCGCCCGTTATGGCGGCTACGATGATCCGGCACCGTCCGGGCGCCGCGATTATCGTCCGATCAATTTTGTGCCTCGCCAAAATCCGTTTTACGTTGCGCTGCCTTATAACGACATCGAAGGCGGCCACACCAAACTCGAAGCCGCCGCGGTGGTTCCTTGGTTCAAGGAGACGTTTGCGCGCGACGGGCAGACCACGCTCAAAGGCCATTGGATCGCCATCCGGCACGCAGACCGGGTCTGCTACGCGCAGTGGGAAGACTGCGGACCGTTTCGGACCGATCATTGGCAGTATGTTTTCGGCGACGAGCGCCCGCGTCCGAACCTCAACCGGGGCGCCGGGTTGGACGTCTCGCCCTCGGTGCGTGATTACCTTGGACTGGGTGGTATGGACGTGTGCGACTGGAGGTTTGTCGAGTACCGTGAGGTGCCGTCCGGCCCCTGGGCGCTGTACGGTGATAACAACCCCTTCGTTATTGCGCGCCGGCAAAGCGACGATCGGATCGCCCGCAAGTGACCCCTTTCGGCGCGCGTCCAGGCAGTTCGTTGTCGCGTGGTTACTCGAGGTCAAACGAAATCCTGGCGTTCAGGCGGAACTGCGTAATCTTCCCTTCGTTAACGTCGGCCTGAAATTCCTGCCCGTAAATGGTCCTAATGTGGCGCACGGTTTTGGAAGCTTCCTCAAGCGCCCTTTGTGCGGCTTGCTCCCAGCTTTGGTCCGACTGGGAGATCACTTCGATAACGTCAACGAGTCTGGCCATGGTTGATATCCTCCAGACGAATTCGTGCGTAAGCGGAGGGCCGGCTCTCTATGGCGCTGAAAATCGTTGCGGCTAACGGGTAACGCGTAACGGGCGCCACACGGCGGACTGCGGCGAGAAGATTAAGTCCGGAGCCCGAACTTGACCCTCGGCCTCCGGAACTCCCGGCGGCTCCGAACCCCGAGCGCCAAACCCGTTACCCGATACGCGTTACCCGTCAGCCGCCATCCCCGAACGGGACGTTGTTCTTCCGTCGTTTCGCGCGTACGTTTAAGGCGTTATGCCCTCAGACGAACTTCTCACGACGAATCGTAAGGCGCTCACCATCAATCTGGACGAACCGAAATACGGTACCTTCGCCGAGATTGGAGCCGGGCAGGAAGTTGCGCGACATTTTTTTCAGGCGGGAGGTGCCGCGGGCACGATGGCCAAATCCATCTCGGCGTATGACCTAAAATTCGGCGATGCCATTTATGGTAAGGCGGCCCGCCACGTGTCACGGGAGCGGCTTCATTCGATGCTGGATCACGAATACGACCTTCTGATCGAGCGTTTGCAGGAGCTGCGCGGCGATCGTTCGGCATTCTTTGTGTTTGCCGATACCATCTCGGCTGGGGGGCGGGAAGAGGCTGACGACAGGCACGGTTGGATGGGGATCCGCTTTCAGGACGCGCCCAAGACCACCCCCAGTGACATCATCCTGCACGTGCGCATGTGGGACAAGGAACACGTCCTCCAGCAGCAAGCGCTTGGCGTCGTCGGTGTGAACCTCATCTACGGGGCCTTTTATTACCTCAACGATCAGGATAAGTTTATCCGCTCGCTGGCCGATAACCTCAGCATCGACCGCATCGAGGTGGACATGATCAACTTTGCGGGCCCGCTGTTCGCGCACGTCGACAACCGCATGATGAGCCTGAAGCTGGTGGAGTTCGGGCTGACCAACGCGGTGATGTTCAGCCCGCAAGGGGCGGTGTTGCAGCCTTCGGAGGTGCTGCGCGACAAGGCCGTCCTGGTAGAACCGGGGAGTTTCCGTCCGGTCACGCTGGTTAACGAGGACGTGCTCCGGTGCGCGTTGACGCAGTTTCTGCAGGAACCCGCCGTGCAGGGGATCGACGTTGTCGTGCTGATGGAGATCACGATGGAAAACCTGCGGGCTTCGGGGAGCCTGGAAACCGCTCACTTTCTGGCCCGGGTCGACACCCTGGCGGCTTTGGGTAATAACGTGCTGATCTCCAACTACGTGGAATTTTATCGCCTTACTTCCTATTTCCGGATCTACACCAAGCAGATGGTCGGGGTGGCCATGGGCATCAACAACCTCTTGGAAGTATTTAACGAGAGTCACTACGAAAACCTGGAAGGCGGCATCCTGGAATCGTTCGGCCGGTTGTTCCGGAACGCCACCAAGCTCTACATCTACCCGATGCGCAAAAGCGCCTTCGACCGCTACTGCAAAAAACCCTCCGGGGCGATACCGGACGCCGCCGCCGTCCGGTCAAGAAGCACACTGCCCGTCGATGTCTTCATCAACGCGAACAATTTGCAGGTGACGATGCACCTCCGGAACCTTTACGCGCACCTTCTGGAAAACCACTACATCGAAGCGCTGGTCGGCTATGCCCCGGCGATCGCGGACATCTTTTCGCGCGATGTCCTGTCCAAGATCCAGAGCGGCGACAGCAGTTGGGAAAAGATGGTACCGGCAAAAGCGGCCGAGTTGATTAAGCAGCGCGGCCTCTTCGGGTACCAATCGCCGGTGAGCCCGGGGTTACCGGTAACTCCCGATGCACCGGTCGCCGCCCCGTAAGCAATTTAACGGCGTGCGAGCGATCACTTAAAAATCTGGTGGAGGCACTCCGGGCAGAATGCGTCCGCGCCCGTAAAGACCCGATCGCCGGCCAGAAGGGCTTTTCGGTCTTCTTCGGTCAGCCCCAATTCATTTAATTCAAACTCGCTTAACCCCGCGAGCTTTGCCGACGTCAAAGGCTCTTCCGGTCCGACAACGCACGTCTCGCTCCCGCCGTCCACCGCGACTGCCCATACGGGGCCGGTCAGGATAAAACTGTCGGGCGTCGGCACGAAGACACGGCCGCAACCGTCGCAATCACAACTAAACTCATGCGGCGCAACGCACGGATCTCTGCGACGCAAACCGTGAAGGAGTCGCACGCCGAAGCCGCCCCGTCCCTGCAAGCGTCTTTGCAATTGCGTACGCAAAGCCAGTAACGGGCCAAGGAAGAACGCTTTCATGTCCAATAGAGGATTTTCGTCACGGACGGCACTTGCTTAAGCCGTGCCAGAAACATTTGCCCGCCCGGGCCCGAAAAAGAGGTGCCGCCGTGGCCGGCCGGGGCGGCTGCAGCCAAGCGGCGCCGTCGTACGTAACTGGCTACCGCTGTGCCGTTAGCGGCTCAGTGCGAAGGGGCTCCGAAGGTGGCTGCGGCGAAGCGCGGGGTACCGCTCCGCCGGTAGCCTTGCACCGAGAAAAGAACCATTCCTGATTCCGGTTACTCGGAACCGGGATCATCCGTCTCGAAACCGGGACCGTTTAGAAAGTGCGTGAGAGGCAAGGGATGGTCCATGGCCAAGTCTCTCGGCTCTCCCGCACTTTCCTAAAACTCTTCGCGTTGTTTGGCGTGTGCCAGGACCTCGGAGCGGATCCGGTACACCGGTCGCAGGCTCTTGTTTTCAAAGAATTGAACCTGGTCGGTGATGTGCGGCGACCCTGGTCGGGAAGCGTTGCCGTAACCGAGCACCGCTCGGGCCTTCGCGCCGTCCGGGGTGAACTCCACGACCTGGATGTAGGTTTCTCCGCCGTAGGCGAATGCCTGATTCGTACCCTGAAGCGGGTAATAGTAAACCTTTCGCAACGCCCCAAACGGTTCATCACTGCCGTTACCCGGCGAGTTGGTTAATGGAATGGTCTGCTGAAAGGCCGGATCATGGGTCGCCAGTATGATCCGGTTCGCGTCGCCCCAGGCTGCGTCCAACCGTCCGTACTGGGCTTGTACCTGTTTGGCTGCCTCCACGAGAAACGGCACGGCCCGAGCCGGGTCTTTCAACCCGCGCGGCGTCGCGAGCGGAGAATCGGGTGAAAACGGTTGCCGGAACGCCGGGTACGTAGCTCCCCAACGTTCGTCTTTCGGCGAGTCAGGATCGGCGACGTAGAGCCGGTACCATTGTTGAAACAGCACGGCGCCCCGGCTTTCGGCATCACTTTTTCGGTCCCAGCGTTGCAGCACGGCCGCCGCGGCCACCGCCATAGGATCGCCGGAAGCGCGCGCGGCGGTGATCAGGTCCGGCAACACCCGTCGGGCCATGAGCATGGCGGTCGACATTTTACCCGCGACGATCTCGGACGGGGTAAACTTCGGCCGGGAAAGGAGAAACGACGCGCCGTGCTGCGGCCGCAAGTACATGTCATCGGGCGCGATGTAACCCGGGTAATCCTTCGCGCGGATCGTTCGCGGAAAAGTCGAGAACCATGGGGGATCGTTGGAGTTCTGCACGAAACCGCCGGGCGGGTCGACCGCGCGCGGCAGTTCATCCCAGGCGAGGGTGTCCGTCCAGAGATTCGTGCTGGAAGTGCCGGGCAGGATGCCGGCGTACTCGGAGTAAGTGCCGCCGGTCCGCCGGGGTTGGCGGCCGCCGAAAAGGTACATGATGTGGCCATCGCGATCCGCGTAGACGACATTAAAAAAGGGCATCTGGAGCTGGCGATTGGCGTGGACGAATTCCCCGAAGCGCCGCGCAAGCATCATCTCCCAATACTGGCTCATCACCGAACTGGTGTTCAGGCCGGCAACGCGCAATGCCAGCGCCTTATCGTCCCGCCGGGCGATGACCGGCCCATGAACGGACGAAAGCACGGTGACCGTCTGGGGAACCAGGCTGCCGCCGGATTGGCGCACTTTGATCTCCGAGGTCCGCACGTCAAACGGATGAACTTGGCCGTCAAAGAGGTAACCGTCGCCCGACAACTGCAGTTCGTAGAGGTCGGCGTTCTTGATGGCGTTATTCGTGTGCGTCCAGCCGAGGTAATCGTTGAAGCCGATACCCAGGCAGGGCGAGCCGGGAAAGGCGACCCCGGACGCATTAACCAAGGGACGGTCCGGGTCTCCCACCACGAGGTTGGCTTCCATCCATTGGTACACGCCCAGACCCGGAAGCGGCTGGTTTACGCCCCAGCCCAACTGCGGATTTGCCACCAGGATCGCGTTTCCCGAGACCGACTTCGCCGGTGCGAGGGCCCATCCGTTGGACGCTTTATGCACTTTGATCTGGACGGCGGCACCGGCGTTGAGCTGGCTATGCTGCCAACCGGCCAGCAACGGGGCGACGTTCGACTGGTACAGCATAAAGTTGAAGTGGATGGTGAATTGAAACAACGCGAGCACGTCAACCGGCTGCACGGGTAACACGGGTTGAAAAACCGGGTTGATGCCGTCCCGGTGAGCGGCCGTGTAATCGTTCATGCCGGCGACAAACGCGTCAATCAACAACCGTTGGGGCAAGCCGCCCTGCCGGTACCATTCCTCCGCCCGCGGCACGATTCCGTAGGTGACCACCCGCGTGTCGCTCTCGACGTTTGCTCCCTTTTCGCCCGGTCCGAAATACTCGGCCGACCGTCCCCGGGCTGCGGCAATGTTTTGCAGGATCAATTCCGCCTGGTTCTCCATCTGGGCGTAGCCGAAGCCACGCACAACGGTAAGGAGATCCGGGCCATAGATGTGCGGGATGCCGAACTCGTCCCAAAGGATTTCGCCACGCTGCTGGGGTGCGGCGTGCGCGCCGGCCAAGGCTTTCTCCAAAGGGGAAGGGGCGACGATCGAATTATTTCCCAGAAACGCCATAAAGGTAAAGGCAAGCAGGAGCCGGCTCATTTTGACGTCATCTTGCTGTGCGCACTTGCAAATCCGGCTCCGGCCGGTCGCTAAGACGATTGCATTTCCAGGTCGGCGAACGCCCGCAAATCCTCCATTCGCACGTCGGAAACCGCCCAAAAGGAAAATCCGCCCCGCTCCCAATGTAAAACGTTATAACCGTTTTCGGAAAAAGTTTGCACCGGCGCGGCGTGGTCGGGTTTCGACGGCCAGATGAACAGGTTAATGGTGTGCTTGTTGCGCCGGTAAACGAGGGCGGCAACTTCCCGGTTGTCCAGGTAGTCGAGCCGTCCACCGATCAGGTCGAACCCGCGTTGAGCGAAGTCCTGCACGGGTGGGGAAAACTCCAGTTTTCCGGCAAACCACGGTTTGACCGTGTGCTGGTCGGTCGAAGGCACGTCCAAAAGGTGCGTGGCGAGGAGCGATCGGACGTGACCGGAGATGACCTGGGCAACGAGCGCGCGATTTCCTGCGTGGCCAGGGATCCAGCCCGGCTGCAGGAGAGCCAGCCCGAAGACGATGGCAAAGACGGCTGCAAGGGCCACCGGAACGTAAAACCAGGGGATCACGACCCGTCTCCGAAAACGGTCTGCATCCTCCTTCGGCTTCGCCGGCGCAACCGGCAACGCAGACAGAACCCGGGTACGGAGCGAGTCCGGCACGTCGAACGCGAGTTCCGGCTGGCCCAACAGGGCGCGCAACCCTTTGCGGGCCTCAAGAAACTGAGCGCACGCCGCGCACTCACGCAGGTGACGTTTAACGGTGATGGTCGTCGCGGCGTCCAGCTCGTTGTCGATGTAGGCGTCGATGAACTCCCGGCACTCCTCGCAATTCATAGTTCGTCATTTTCCTTGCGCTCCCGCAGCAGCAGTTGCAGCTGGTCCCTGGCACGCGAGAGGCGCGACATCACCGTACCGAGCGGGATTCCGGCCACGTCAGATATTTCCTTGTAAGATAAACCTTCCAATTCCCGCAGGACCACGACCTCACGAAAATCCACGGGCAACGCCTCGATCGCCTTCCGAACGGTCTCAATCGTCGCTTTGGCAACGACGCTGGCGCAAGGCCCCGGCGTGGTATCTTCGATGTCATTGATCTCCCCCTCCGGCACAAGCTCTTTTTCTTTCAGGTTCCGCGCGCTTAACGCGTCGTAACACGTATTCCGAACGATTCGAAGAAACCACGCGCGCGCGTTTCCCTCCGTACGGAACTTCTCGAAGAAGCGAAAAGCCTTGAGATAGGAATCCTGAACGACGTCTTCGGCATCCGGTTCGTTCCTCATCAGCCAACGAGCGAGGTTATACGCATCCTTCATTAGCGGCAGCGTGAGACTCTCAAAACGCGCTCGGGTTTGCTCGTCGTTCATTTCGCAACGCCACCGTATAAAAAACGTACCGATTCTCGAGGAGATTTATTCCGTGGGCGGGAAGGCCGCCTTTTCCATCGGCCTCCGCACGGCGGTGGCGTTCATTGCGCCTTCCATAGCATGGGCAGCTTGAAGACGAACACCCAGAGACCCCAAAGGCAAAGCCACGCCATAAGCCCGCAGGCCAGGTAAAGCGGCATATACCATGCATTCCGGTACCGACCGTTTTGGGATAGAAAAATGATCCCGGCGAGGCACAACACGCCCGGGAAAACAACCATGACAAAGGCCATGGTGAGGGAAACCAGATTTTGAGCCATGATTAGGATGCACCGGTCGTTCTCCGGTTCGTCCACGATCGTGCCCTCAACCGGGCGGCGGCTGTCAAGAACGCGTTCAGCCACCGCACAGGCAACCCGGAAAATGCGGGTCGGAATAAAGCCAGGCCGCTGGGGGTAGTCAACTATGTCGGCCGAGTGAGTCAGCCGGAGCAAAAACCAAAAGAACAGAAGAAAAACCCCCAATGAAAACCAGTTGTGCCAACTGCCGAGGCAAGTGCCGTTCTCGTGCGCTTCCCGGTTACGTGTGCAGAATCGATCGAGGTACGGAGAAGAACGTACCCTTCCGATGCCCGCAGCTTCGTCAAACCGGGTTCAGAACCGATCGACATCCGGAACGGGAGGTGAGCCTGTGAAAAATGTCTCCTCAGATTACATCATTCAAAACGGTCCTGAGGACGCGGTTGATCGCCGCGGGTTTCTCAAGTGCATGGCGTGGGCGGGCACGGGCGTCATCTGGTCGATCAGCGGCGGTGTTTTATCGTCCACCGTCCTGGGACAAGGCGCCAGCAATCATGCGGGCGCCAGCGCGTCGGCGGAACTGAACTTTGTCCAGATCAGCGACAGCCACATCGGTTTTGACAAGCCGGCCAACACCGACGTCGTTGGTACGTTTCGGGAAACCGTGGCGCGCATCAACGCCCTGCCGAAAACGCCCGAATTCCTGCTGCACACCGGGGATCTGACCCACCTTTCCGACCCGGCCCAGTTCGATACCCTGGCCCAACTGCTCAAGGACTGCAGGACCAAGGACGTATTCTATGTGCCGGGCGAGCACGACATCTATGACGGCGGCGCGCAGTTCCGGGACAGGTTCGGCCAAAAAACAACCGGCTCCGGCTGGTACAGCTTCGACCAGAAAGGGGTCCACTTTGTGGGCTTGGTTAACGTGGCCAACATCCAGGAAGGTGGCCTGGGCGTCCTGGGACCGGAACAACTTGATTGGCTTGAACGGGATCTCAAAGGCTTATCGGGCAGCACGCCGATCGTGTTGTTCGCGCACATCCCGTTGTGGGCGGTCTACCCGCGATGGGGTTGGGGGACCGAAGACGCGGAGCGCGCCCTCGGGTTCGTGAGACGTTTTGGCTCGGTGACGGTGCTCAACGGGCACATCCATCAGGTGATGCAGAAAGTGGAGGGCAACATCACCTTCCATACCGCTCGCGGGACGGCATTTCCGTTGCCCACGCCCGGTTCGGTGCCCAAGCCGGTGCCGGTGGTGGTGGAAGCCGCGCACCTTAAACAGATGCTGGGATTGACGAGCGTAAACTACACCGAAATTAGCCATAGCCTGGCCGTGGTGGACGCCACGCTCGGGTAAGAAGGCGCGTCGCCATGATACCATGGGATAAAGTTCACGGCGGAATGACCCATTTTCCGATCGCGTTGCTGTTGTTTTCAGCGACTTGCGATTTTGCCGCCGTCGCGTTCCGGAAGATGCCGTTCGCGCGAGGTTTGCGGACGGTAAGCTATTATGGCTTGATCGGTGCCGCGCTCGGCTCCTTGGGTGCCGTAACCTCCGGTCTTGCCTTGGCCAACGGCGTTTGGTGGGGGCGCGGCGATTTGCTGTTCCACCAGCGCTTCGTCTGGCCCGCCTTCGGTCTGTTGATTGGTTTGGCGGTGTGGAGGCTGGTGGTGCGAGACGCAATGTCGCGGACGGGCCGGTGTCTCTACCTGGTCCTGATGGCCCTGGCGTCCGGGTGCGTGGCGGCGGCAGGCTATTTCGGAGGGGAACTGTTGTTGAAAGGTGGCTGAACGGTGCTGACCTCCCTCGAAATCAAAGGCGCGGTGGCCGCGGTCACAACCTCGGCCCTGCTTTTGAGCGGCACCTTCACGGCCGCCGGCACCTATCGGGCGCACCGCCGCGCGGGCAGCGATGCGCGGCCACCGACTGCGTCCGAACTGGTGACCGGCAGGGGACGCAGCTTATTTTTTCGAAGCTGCGCGCACTGCCACGGTCAGGATGCAGACGGCGGTGAGGACGCTCCCAGCCTGCGCAAGCTCCAGATCAGCGGCTCCCACATGACCCTGGTCATCCGCAGCGGCATTAAAGGTGAAATGCCTTCATTCGCCAAGACGTACACCGAGCAGGACACCGCTGCGATCGTGGCTTACCTCAAGACGCTGAACTGAGAATTGAGAATCAATCACCGCATGTTCGAAATGTTCATAGGCCGAAGATCGCATCCATCCGGCAATTTGTTGCGATGATGCGGTGCCCTGACCAAAACGGTACGGATACGCCGGTTCGAATTACTCTGCACCCAGGGCGCAAACCTGCTACAAATTTGCGTTCATTGTGAAAATTGTTCATTTTGGGTCGTCCATCGAGTAATTGTTTTGTCTTTACCGGCATTAAACCGTGCACTGCAGTAACCTGGAGTCCTCCCCGTCATCATCGTTTCTAAGCGGCCCGAGCGGGGGTAGCACGCCTACCCGGTCGCGTTTGTTCGTGGTCAGCAAGGACCGTGCGGTGCAGGACGAGCTCTCGACTCTGCTGCAACCCCGGTACGCACTTGAACTTTTTGAAGACGGCCAATTGGCCCTCGAGGCGACCCGGCGTGTACCGCCGGATCTGATTCTGCTTGAATCGGGCACCTCGCAAGGCAGGGAAGGCCTGGGTTTGCTGGGCGCCTTGCGGAACCACGTGGATGCGCGGGCGCGTGCCATTCCGGTCATCGCCTTTGGAACGTTGGGCCGGGAGGGGCGATCGTGCGCCTTTAAGGCAGGAGCCAATGACTTCGTCCTCCGGCCTTTCTGCCGGCATGAGCTGTGGGCGCGCATTGACACCCAGCTTGATCTCGCCGCGTTCAGGGTTGCCGGAATCGAACTGCGGCGGCGCGAGGAGTGTTTCCGCTCTCTGATCGAAAACTCTTCCGACCTGATCACCGTTATAAACCGCGACGGTTTTATCCGGTACCAAAGCCCGTCCGCGGAGCGCGTCCTGGGTTACCGACCGGCAGACCTCATAGACCGGAACGCTTTCGAGTTTGTTCATCCGGAGGATCTAACCCGCGGCCGGGCGGCCCATCAGCGCGCCTGGC
>JAFAUY010000180.1 GCA_019243005.1 Verrucomicrobiota bacterium
CCTTAAATCAATCCAACCATTCGGGGCGCTCTTGTTTCTGATTTATGCCTGCGCCTGGATCTTTTCCCCGCGTTTCTGGAAAATGCCACAAATGCCACAAGCCGAAAAATGCCACAAATGAGGAGAGAGTGGCGGGTGCTGGGTGCCGAGTGTCGGGTAGAAGAGACGCTGTGCCCGCCGTGTGATCAGGGTTGCACAAGCCAGATTTCCACGACCCGATTTTTGGCCGCATCCGTCTTATCGAACAGGTCGGAACCGCCCATGCCGACCGCCCGCATCAGGTTCCGGATCTTGGTCTGGCTTTGCAGGATCCGGACCATGTTCTCGGCCCGGCGGTGCGAGATTTCCAGGTTCTGCGCCTCGGAACCTTTCCGATCCGCGTAACCGGCACAAACCAGCACAACGGTTGGATCTTCAAAAAGCTTCTGAAAATTCGGTCGCCGCAGGTACAAGAGGAGGTGCTCGACCTGGTTGTTTTCGGGCAAGACCCGTCCGCTTGGAAAAGGCACGACGGCCAGCTTGGTGAACCCCCGGGCGCGTTCGACTTGAGAATAAAGATGATCTTTTTCAGCTTGAGTGAGCTCTTTGAGGAGGTCAACGCGTACCAACACTTCCTGACGCACCCGCTGCTCCTCTTCGGGATCCTTTTTCAAGAGAACCGGGGTATCATCCGGGCCCGTCGCGCGAGGGGGCGTAGCCGCCCGGTCGGGCAGGTTCGGATTGCCGTTAGCATCGGGGCTGGGACCCGCATCGGGAACGGTCCCGGGCTCGATGGCAACGGCCAGGGTCGGCGTTGGCTCAGGCGATACCGAGTCGGACGGGCTTGAATCCGGCGGCGCGGCGGAGGGTTTCAGGTCCGAAGATGCTTGAGCCGCCGGGCTTGGGTTTACCGGCACGCCGGGAGGAGGCGTGCCGGGCACGAGCATCTGTACCTGAGCGGCCGGACTCGGGCTCGGCAACTGGGTCGGGCTCGGCGGTACCGTGGCAGCTGCCGAGGAAGAAGGGACCGCGGCCGCGCGGGGTACCGGGGCAGTGATGGCCGGAGACCGTGCCGGCTGGACTTCGGTCATGCCGGCGCCTTTGCCGGCCCGCAACGCCCTGATCGCAATGAAAGCGGCGATTCCAAAGCCGCCCAATCCGAAAAGCAGCGTCAGCCCGACGATCAACCAAACGCCTGCCGGCGTTTTCGCGCGGCGCGGGTTTGTCCTTTTCTCCTTCACAGTGCTTGCACTCATCATTCCAGCTGTTGCATCAGGAAAACCGGGACCTCCTTGATCGGGAGACGATCCTGCCGCATCGAATCGCGATACCGGATGGTCACGGTATCCTGTTTGGCTGGCCCATTTTCGCCGATCGTATCAAAATCCACCGTCACGCAAAAGGGTGTTCCAATCTCGTCCTGCCGCCGGTACCGGCGCCCGATGGCGCCCGATTCGTCGTAGAAAACCTGCATGCGCGAGCGTAGCAGCCCGAACACCTCGCGCGCCTGGGCAACCAGTTGCTCGTTGTTTTTCACCAGAGGAAACACGCCGCATTTGACCGGCGCCATCCTCGGATGGAACCGCAGCACCGTCCGGGTCTCGGCTTTCCCTTTCTCGTCCGTAACGGTCTCCTCGTCGTAGGCGGCGCAAATCAACGCGAGCACGGTCCGGTCGACGCCTGCGCTCGGTTCGACCACGTGTGGGATGAAGTGCTGTTTGGTTTCCTCATCGAAATAGGTCAACGGTTTGCCGCTGAACTCCTGATGCTGCTTCAGGTCGTAATCGGTACGGTAAGCCACTCCCTCGAGTTCCTGCACGCCGAACGGAAACCGGAACTCAATGTCGTAAGTTCCTTTCGAGTAATGGGCGCACTCTTCGGGTGGGATTTTATGCACGTGCAACAAGTCGTCGGACAGGCCAATATCGCGGTAAAACGCCAGACGCTGTTGCAACCAATATTCGAGTAATTCTGGTCCTTGCTCCGGACGACAGAAATATTCGAGTTCCATCTGCTCGAACTCCCGGGACCGGAACGTGAAATTACGCGGGTTGATCTCGTTACGGAACGCCTTGCCGATTTGAGCGATGCCGAACGGAAGCTTCTTGCGGGAAACTTCCAAAACGTTCCTGAACTGTACGAAAATCGACTGGGCGGTTTCGGGTCGCAGGTAGGTCAGCGACGAGTCGTCGTCTGCGGCGCCGACATAGGTTTTGAACATCAAATTAAACGCACGAGGTTCGGTGAGGTCCTGGCTTCCGCAGACCGGGCACTGCGGCCGGCCATTCTTCAGCGGCAACTGGTCGGCGCGCAGGCGCGACTTGCAGTTTCGGCAATCCACCATCGGGTCGCTGAAAGTCCCTTCGTGCCCACTGGCCACCCAGACTTGCCGGTTCATCAGAATGGACCCGTCGAG
>JAFAUY010000314.1 GCA_019243005.1 Verrucomicrobiota bacterium
TGACCATGGCCACCCCGTTCCGATCCCGGATTTCACCCCGGATTGAGGGGATTCGAACCGTGACCTCCGAGTTGCCCTGGATGCGGCCCTGATAAAATTTCTGCAGCGGCACCTGCAGGAACCAGAGCCGGATGGTCAGACCGGTAATGGCGACGAGGACCAAGCCCGCCAGAAACAAAAGTCGCAGATCCAGTGTCGTCGTCTTCTTCGATCGAGCCATAAGCGTTTAGCTCACACTTCTAAGACCCGGGCGGAAATGGAGCAGCTGCGCAAGTGGGGTGAGGATGAAAAATAAACACGGAGCAATTACCAGAGACATAACGCCAGGGCCCAAAATCCGCCATATTATTGCATCACTGTAGAAAAATTCACCACGCTCAAAACTTAAAATGATGTAATGGGCGGCCGGCAGGATCGGCGTCAGGGCTGCGCTGAGCTCGGCGAGGAAAAGGTGCCAGGTCCACCGGTACCGCAGGAACAACGGGCGCAGCCCGTGCATGACCAGCCCGGGCAGGAGGTACACGACGGCGGAGAGGCCGGCCGGAAACTCGACGCGCAGCCCCGCTTGCGGCACGATCAAAAGGTCGTGCACCAGGCCGGTGTAGAGGGTCAGCGCCAGCATGAGGGGGAATGGCAGGGCCACCGCTCCATAAAAATAAAGGGACGGTACGATCAAAATCGACGCCCCGTGCAGCAGCAGCACCGGCGGCAGGTAAAACTGAAACAGGAAAGCTCCCAGGATCAGCAAAAGCAGGACACAAAAGAAACGGATCATTTCACGCCGCTGACAACGAACACGTCGTGCATGTTGGCGAGATCGACTGAGGGCCGGACGGTTGCGACCCCCTCCAACTCGCGCGGAGTGAAATCCCGGACCGTTCCGACCAGCACCCCGGACGGAAATACGCCCCCCGTTCCCGTCGTGAATACCTTCATCCCGGACTTGATGGCAGCCGTCTTGCTCAAAAAACGGATGAGCAATTGAGGCAGGTAATTGGATGAAGCGCGCGTGCCGGAAACGATGCCTTGTTCCTGGGTGCCTTCGATGCTGACCGAGACCCGCAGGCTCTCGTCCGAGACCAGGAGAACCACGGCCGTGTTCCGGCTTACGGTGGTGACCTTGCCGGCCAGGCCGCTCTCGGTCAGGACCGCCATGTCGGTGGCGATGCCATTCGCGCGGCCGCGGTCGATCACGCAACAGTTCCACCAGCTCACGTTATCGCGTGAGACGATGTGAGCCGGAATCAGGCGAAACGGCGATTGCTCGCGAAAATCAAGGGCTTTCGCCAGGCGATTGACCCGGTCCTCCAAACCGCGCAGCATCGAGTTCGCCGTGCGAAGTTGCTCGTTTTCAAGGCGCAACCGGCGATTTTCGCGTTCGAGCTCATCCAGGCGCTTCAGCCCGCCCTGCATACCGCCGATCTGTGCCTGCATGGACGCACCGGTCTCGAGAACCGGCAACACCATCTGCAGCAGCGATCCTTGCATCTGTTGTTTCACGCCGCCCGGCAACACGACGAACAGTCCGACAAGCACCGCAAACGCCAACAGAGCCAGAATGGACGAGCTCTTCATGAGAGCTGTTCGCATCAGCGTATCGGGCGATCGGACGAAGCAACTTGACGAAGAAATTTGATTTCGCTCAACGCCCGGCCCGTACCTTCGGCCACGGCGCTAAGCGGATCTTCCGCAACGTGCACCGGCAGGCCCGTCTCCTCCTGGAGCAGCCGGTCCAGCCCGCGCAGCAACGCGCCGCCTCCGGCCAGCACCAAACCGCGGTCGACCAGGTCGGCCGAAAGCTCCGGCGGACACCGTTCAAGGGTGACCCGCACCGACTCGACGATGGTCGAGATCGGTTCGAGCAGCGCCTCGCGAACCTCTTGGGAGGTGATGGTCAGCGTTTTGGGTAACCCCGCGACCAGGTCTCGCCCTTTCACCTCGAGGCCGGTTTCCTTTTCCAACGGGTAGGCGCTGCCTATCTTGATCTTGATCTCCTCGGCGGTGCGTTCGCCGATCATAAGATTATAGGCCCGCTTCATGTAGCCGGCGATCGCTTCGTCGAGTTCATCCCCCGCCACCCGCACGCTGCGGCTGAACACAATGCCCGAAAGCGAGATGAGCGCGACTTCCGTCGTGCCGCCGCCGATATCGATGATCATGTTGCCGGCCGCATCCTGCACCGGCAGGCCGACCCCGATGGCCGCCGCCATCGGTTCCTCAATCAGGTAAACCTCGCGCGCTCCCGCATGGGCGGCCGATTCCTTCACCGCGCGCTTTTCCACCTCGGTGATGCCTGAAGGGACCGCGATGACCACCCGCGGCCGTACCCACTTGCGGTTGTGAGCCTTGGCAATGAAATGGCGAAGCATCGCTTCGGTCATCTCGAAATCGGCGATGACGCCATCCTTCAGGGGGCGCACCGCCACAATGTTGCCGGGCGTTCGTCCCAGCATGCGTTTAGCCTCGTCCCCCACCGCCAGCACCTGACTGGTTCCGGCCCGAACCGCCACTACCGACGGTTCCCGCAGGACAATACCCTGGTCCTTGACGTAAACCAGGGTGTTGGCGGTCCCTAGATCGATTCCGATGTCGTTTGAAAGTAAGCCGAGAACGCCGTTAAACATTCAAAATTCTGCTTTCTTAACTTAAACTTCCGATTCAACAGCCGAGCCGCCGGCGCTTCACCCACGTCCGATTCACCTGCTCCTTTGCCTGCCTCCGCTTTTCGAAAGCCAGCCTGTATCTAGGTACAGGGTCACGTATCGTCAAGGAAACAATCTGACTTTAAGCTGAGCCTTTGATCACCGATGAACGCGTCGGTTAAGTCCGGGTTACCCCGTTTCTCCCATCGTTTCCTCCTGGGGTTGTACCTCCTTGAATTTGTCGGCGCCAGTGCGGTCGCCGGCCTCGGGCTCACCCTGCCGCGCCAGCCGGTGCTTACGACCGGGATGGTGGTCGCCGCCGGGACCGGGGCGGCTACCCTCGGCTGGCTCATCGCCGTTTTCCCTCCGGATTCTGGATGGGCGTGGCGACCGACCTGTTCCTGCTGGCTCCCTCCCTCGGGACGTGGGTGTAACGGGTGATGGGTGGCGGGGGTCGGCCTTTGCCCCGCAGGGGCGGCCGGAAAGTAGCCAGGGACTTCCGTGCCGAGCTTTACCCACATTTTTTGGCCAGCGTGAGGTGAACCGGCTTTGCCCCGCAGGGGCTGCCGGATAGTAGCCAGGGACTTCAGTCCCTGGAGGGGCCCTTGAACCTGGAACGAGCCTTTAAGACAGTTTGCGTCCCGTCG
>JAFAUY010000391.1 GCA_019243005.1 Verrucomicrobiota bacterium
ACGGCGATGGCTTCCGCCTTCAGCGAACCGAATGCCGGCACGTCCTGGATGCGGTCGCACTGCTGGCGGTGCAACCGGATCACTTCGAGCATGGAATCGATGTTATCTTCCCGCAACGGATTCGGCACACCGCAGGCCCGGGCATCCTCGTAGCCCGGGAAAGGCCCGACCTCCCGGGCGATCCGCGCGCTGTGCAGGTAAGCCTGGCCGGTCATAACGGCGGTGATGCTGCCGGCCAAAGCCCGCGCCTCGTCCGAATCGTACCCGAAGCCGTAGCTCATGACCAAGGCACCCAGGTTGGCGAACCCGAGCCCCAAGGTGCGAAAAATGTGAGAGTTCTCCGCGATTTCTTTGGTTGGATAACTGGCGTTATCGACCAGGATCTCCTGGGCCGTGATGAAGACCCGCACGGCCGCCCGGAATCGCTCGACGTTGAAGGTGCCGTCGGCATCTTTGAACTTCAGCAGGTTTAACGAGGCAAGGTTGCAGGCGGTATTGTCGAGAAAGAGGTATTCCGAGCACGGGTTCGTGGAATTCTGGCGCGCCGTGCCTTTGCAGGTGTGCCACCGGTGAATGGTCGTGTCGAACTGCATGCCGGGGTCCCCGCACACGTGGGTGCCTTCGGCGATTTTCTGCAAAAGCACGCGGGCATCCTTTTTCTCGCAGGGCTTTCCATCCAGCACCCGGTGCGTCCACCATTCTTTACCTTCGATGGCGGCCTGCATGAAATCGTCGCTCACCCGGATCGAAAGGTTCTCGTTCTGGTACATGATCGAGCCGTAGGCTTCGCCGTTATAGCTGCCGTCGTAACCTTGTTCGATCAGTGCCCAGGCCTTTTTCTCTTCCTTGGTCTTGGCCTCGATAAATTCCTCGATGTCCGGGTGCCAGTCCTTCAGCGTGTTCATTTTGGCGGCCCGGCGGGTTTTGCCGCCGCTTTTGACCACGTTGGCCACCTGGTCGTAAACTTTCAAAAAGGACAAAGGCCCGCTCGGCTTGCCCCCGCCGCTGAGTTTCTCGCGGGTGCTGCGCAGGGTCGAGAGGTCGCTGCCGGTGCCGCTGCCGTATTTAAACAGCATGGCCTCGCTGGTTGCCAGGCGCATGATGTCTTCCATGGTGTCGCCCACCGACTGAATAAAACAGGCCGAGGCCTGCGGGTGGACGTACTGGCTCGGCGCGCGTTCCGCCTCACCGGTGGTGCGGTTGTAATGGTAATTGCCCCGGCCGCAGTTTTCGCCGACCCGGTATTGTTGATAAAGGCCGACATTGAACCAGGCCGGGCTGTTGAAAGCGCCGTGCTGGTTCAGGCACAGCCAGCTCAGTTCGGCATAAAAAACTTCCGCCGCGTGTGCATCCGCAAAATAACCGTCCTGCAGGCCCCAATCCGTGATCGTGCGCGTAACCCGGTGCACGAGCTGGCGCACCGAGCTTTCCCGGCCGCCGTGATAAGGATCCGTTCCGTTGGCGATGTCCCCGTAAAAGTATTTGGAGACCGCAATCTTGGTCGCCAAGGCGCTCCAGGCCTTGGGCACTTCGACGTTTTCCTGCCGGAAGATCACTTTACCGCCGTCATCGGTAATCTCCGCGGTGCGACGTTCCCATTGGATTTCGTCAAAAGGAGAGATCTCCTCACGGCTAAATACCCGTTCGAACTTTAGCCCATTCTGTTTCGGCACCCGCTTGTGCCGTCCACGTACCTTAAGATCTTCCGTCCGTACGCCTGTTTTCAGTTTGATCATTTGTGGGCCTGATAAGGCTTCATGTTGATAAGATGTTGGTAACTCTCGACACCCGTCGAATAACCTGTGCACAGATGGTGGATTCCCGTGAATAACCACATTATATGGCACATCCTTTGTCCATTTAATCCATTTAACCACTATATGTTGTGGCCATCAAGCATATAAGTGTCGTTTCTGGCAGTTACCCAGGACGGCTCGAGGAGAAAAAATTTTGCCCGTGCCGGGTGTCGAGCGTCGGGTGCCGGTCTTCGTCCCGGAAGGACGGTGGGAACGCTGGGAGCTCGGCTGGGTCGCGCAGGAGTTTTGGAAGGTCGTACCGCCGGCTTGGCCCTGGGCTGGGTGGACGCTCGAAGCTGGGACCCGCTCCTTCCCGGCGTCCCGACGGGATGCAAGCCCCAGAGGGGCATTCTATTGCCCACCCGGCGCTGAAGTGTGCCGGGCCACTTTCCGGCCGCCCCTCCGGGACAAAGGCGGCCCGAATCGTCGAACGGCGGTCGCAGCGCCTGCGGACTTGTTACCCGTTAATCGCTACCCGCCACCCATCACGCGTTATTTCATCGAACCGAGGCGGTTCGTACCCCGGACCGCCCGGCACTTACCTTTGCGATCGTGGCGACGGTGGTTCCGCCTGGAACGGCGTTTAATCTGGCCAAGGACTCTTTGACTTCTCCCTGCACCGCCTTGACCGCCTGGGCCATCGACTGCCTCACAATCGAGACGTCAGTGCCGATGTTGAGCCAGCCGAAGACTTCGACAACGTCGGCTGAACGCATCCGGATGCACCCGAAGCTGGCTTTCCGGCCCAAAAACGTCTCCTGCGGGGTGCCATGAATGTAGATGCAGCGCTGGTAAGCGTGCTTGTTGACCTGCTCCACGCCGCGCAGCCAGATGATGCGGCTCACGATCGGATCGCGGCCCGGCGCATTGGGGGAGAGAACTTCACCGGTTAACTGGCGAGATTTAAACACCGCCCCGACCGGGGCGTTACCACCGATCTTGTGGGCCACTTCCAGGCGCCCGAGCGGGGTTTGCCAACTCCCCCAGGAGTCCCCTTCTCCGTAGCGCGACGTCGAGACCTTATAGGAACGCGAGACCTTGCCGTTGACCAGAACCGCGAGCTTCTGGTCGGGAATACTGATGACTACCCGTACATCCTGCACCGGCGTTACGGCGGGGGCCGCCGTAACGGCCGGAACCGTTGGGGCCGTTGGGGTCGAGCTACGGGTAGGAGCGGCTTTTCCCGCCGGACTCTGACCCAAGCCTCCGGCTGCCAAAGCCAAACCGATTCCCAGAACAGCCGTCGCTCTCCTGACCATGGTTTACGCCACTGAAATGTCCCGACTTCCCCAGCTTAACCGGCCAATCCGTTGCCAGATCGAGCTAAGTGCCACGTACGCAAACCCAATCTGAAAAAGCATGAGGAAGGGTACTGACAGAAATTCGCTGTTCTGCAAAGCTTTAAAGACGAAGTAAGTGAAATAAATTGCAAATAAAAGCTCGACAACGGGAATGATAGTTCGCAAGGCGGAATAGCGGCTGTTGCGCCACTGATGCCCTTTGGTTTCGACGCCGTATTTGGGGGTGCGATTGAACTCAGAACGTTTGTTGAAAATCGCCTCGAGCACGGCTCGGGCGTTGTTGATGGAGACGCCGATGCTGAGCGCAAGCACGAAGGGGAAAAACCAGATTTCCCGTTTCCATTCGCGCGGGTAAAGTTCTCGTTGCGCGCAGAGATAAAACACGGCGACCGAAAACGTGGTCGCGACAAAGATGGGCAAGTCGACCAGCACGGCCCGCATCCAGCCGTTGGCCGGCGCCGCGCTGCTCGGCGCCGGATGGAGGAGCACGCAAAGAAAAGCCAACAGCAGGTAAGCGAAATTGGAGGTCAAATGAGCCGTCGCCTCGAGTTTGATGTACAACGGGAGGCGGCTTTTCCAGATCCTCGGCAGCACTTTTTTACAAGTCTGGATGGAACCTTTGGTCCAGCGGTGCTGCTGCGATTTGAAGCCATCGATATCGACCGGCAATTCGGCCGGGGTAACGATGTCGGCGAGGAACACAAATTTCCAGCCGCGCAACTGGGCTCGGTAACTCAGGTCGAGATCTTCGGTGAGGGTGTCATGCTGCCACCCGCCGGATTCGACGATGCACCTTTTACGCCACAAGCCGGCGGTGCCGTTGAAATTGAAAAACCGGCCGGTTCGACTTCGTGCCGTCTGTTCGAGGACCAAGTGTCCGTCGAGGAGAATCGCCTGGGCACGGGTAAGCCACGAATAACCTCGGTTGATGTGTCCCCACCGGGTTTGGATCATGCCGACCTGGGAATCGGTAAAATGCTGAATGACGTGCTTGAGGATGTTCCGCGGGGGAATGAAATCGGCGTCCAGGATGAACAGAAATTCTCCCTTGGCCCGCCGCAACCCGTAATCGAGCGCGCCCGCTTTGTAGCCGGTGCGTTCGGGCCGGTACAACACCACGGCATCAAAGCCGGCGGCCCGTAAACGCGCGATTTCGCGCGCAACCAATTCGCGGGTTTCGTCCGTCGAGTCATCAAGAACCTGGATCTCGAGCCGCTCCAGGGGGTAATCCAGGTTGCTGACGGCGCGGAGCAGGCGTTCGACGACGTAAATTTCGTTATAGATCGGGAGTTGGACGGTGACGCGCGGGAGTTTGGCAAAGCAGGTCCCTGCAGCCGGCGCGCGGTGCCGGTTGCGGAAGTAAAGGTACAGGATGAAATAACGGTGAATGCCGTAGGCCGACAGGCCTAAGACCACGGTGAAATAGCAGATCGTCCAAAGAATTGTACTGACATATCCAGGCATGTTGTAAGTGATGGTCAGAGGTTAAGGCCAGACAATCTGCGCGTCATGATGCTCGTTTGAGGGTGAGCGTCA
>JAFAUY010000408.1 GCA_019243005.1 Verrucomicrobiota bacterium
GCGTTCAACCGCTGGTGCGAACCGAATAACCCGATTTCGTACCGGGTGAGCGGCTCCGAAACGAAACTCAGCGGGGCCTGCCGTTCGCGGGCAATCTTCTCTAACACGGCCACCACTTCCGGCGCTTGCGGTCCGGACACCACCGGGATGCCGGGTTTGATGATCCCTGCCTTTTCGCGGGCGATCTCGGTTCGGGTCGGCCCAAGGATGGCCTGGTGATCCAGGTCGATGGCCGTGATCACGGCGACCGCGGGCCGTTGCACCACGTTGGTGGCGTCCAGCCGGCCGCCCAACCCGGTTTCGAGCACGGCCAATTCGACCTGCCGGCGTTGAAAATACCAGAACGCGAGCGCCGTCGTGATTTCAAAAAAGGTGGCCGGATGCGCTTCGACCTTGGAACGAATAACGGAGAGGCCATCGACGATCTCGTCATCGGAGATCGGTACTCCGTTGACCTGAATCCGTTCGTTAAAACGCACCAGATGCGGTGAGGTAAAAAGGCCCGTCCGCACCCCGGCGGCACGCGCCACGGCTGCCGCCATGGCGCAGACCGAACCTTTGCCGTTCGTGCCGGCCACGTGCATGCAACGAAGACCGGCTTCCGGATGGCCGAGATCGGCCAGGAGTGCGCGGACGTTATCGAGCCCAAGCTTCACGCCCCGGTTTTGGAAACCGAAGAGCCATTGGAGGGCGGCACGGCAGGTGGCACTCAAGGCGGGAAAGGTTATGCCCCCAGGTAGTCGAGAAGCCTGGCCAAAGTTGAACGTAGATCGCGTCGATGGACAATCAAGTCGATAAACCCATGTTCCTTGAGGAACTCAGCCGTCTGAAAGCCGGGTGGCAACTCCTGGTGCGTCGTCTCGCGGATCACGCGCGGCCCGGCGAAGCCGACCATGCATTTTGGTTCGGCCAGGATCAGGTCGCCCAGGGAGGCGTAACTGGCCATGACGCCCGCCGTGGTAGGGTGGGTAAGAACGGAGAGGTACGGCAGCCTGGCTTCCGCGTGCCGGGCCAGCGCCCCGCTGGTCTTGGCCATCTGCATCAAGCTGAGCATCCCCTCGTACATCCGTGCGCCGCCCGAAGCGGAAACGATCACGACGGCCCGGCGGTCAGCGGTGCTGCGCTCGATCAGGCGGGTGATTTTCTCACCCACGACCGACCCCATGGTGGCGGCCAGAAAGTTGAAGTCCATCACCGCCAGGCCGCTGCGGTGGCCCTCGATCGAGCCGAACCCGGTGATCACGGCGTCCCGCAACCCGGTTTTCGCCTGGTAGCTCTTCAAGCGGTCACGGTAGGTGGCCACGCCTTTGAAGTTGAGGACATCAACGGACGCAAGTTCGGCATCAAATTCCTGGAATGTGTCCGGGTCCAAGAGGCTTTGGATGCGTTCAGCGGCAGAAAACGTGAAATGATGATCGCATTTGGGACAGACCTTCAGATTCCGGCTGAGCTCCAACTGGTGAATCACTTCACCGCACTCCGGACATTTTTGCCAGAGGCCCTCGGGCATATCGCGCTTTTTCAGATTTTTTCCGAGTTTCAGAGACGGTTTCGGGAAAATGGCCATAAAAGGGTTGTCGGTCAGCCGCGGGCAACGGTCAGCGCTCGCACGGATCGTGCACCGCGATCCAGCAGCACGGCGGCGCATTCGTGCAAGGTCGATCCGGTGGTGAGGACATCATCAATGAGGAGTAATCGCTGGCCAGTGACGCCGGTATTCTTGCGCAGGGCAAAGGCGCCGCGCAAGTTCCGCCTGCGCTCGAGCCGGTCAAACCGGGTTTGGGTAAGCGTATAACGGACCCGCTGCAGGCAGGGGGTGACCGGCACGCCGGTCTGCCTGCTTACGACGGAAGCTAGGGCCTCGGCCTGGTTATAACCACGCTCGCGAAGCCGAACCGGGTGGAGCGGCACCGGCACCAACGCATCCACCGGTTCCGGTTCGAGCCGGGGATCGGAAAACCCGGCCAACAGCCAGGCGCCGAGAACCCGACGCAGATGAAACTGCCGCTGGTACTTGAACCGGTGAATCAATTCCCTGGCCAGACCCTGCGCCTGGACGACGGCCACGGCCGATTCGAAAGCGAAGGTCTGATCCTCACAGTTGGGGCAGTCCGGTACAATCCCGGCTGACCCGGGAAATGGCCGGGAGCAGGTGGCGCAGCAAGGCGGGCGGATACGCCGCACCTGCCCCTCACAGGCGGCACATAACGTGCAGCCCTCCTCGACGGCTTGGCCGCACCCGAAACAATGGCTCGGATACAGCAGCTCAACGAGCGTGTTCCACCACGGGCGCAAAAGAGCGTTCACGCAGGAAGACGTACCAGGTTAGAAACCAGACGAAAAGGAGGACCAGCACCGACCCGAGGCCGACCGTCGGATCGGGCCCGAACCACGGCATCAGGTCGACAACTCGTTTAGCCAGCTTGTTAAACCCCATTTTGCCGAAAACCAGCCCGCTATGCAGACCGATGCTCAGCCAGAGCGATCGGGTGCGCAGGGTGGCATGCGCGAGCATCATCCCGAGCACGAAAAGCGTGATGAAACCGGCCAGCACGAGTTGCGGTTCGGTGAACTGGCCGAAGACTTGCGGGATAAGTGCCAGGCCCGAATACCATCGCACCGGTAAGGGGGCGTCCTCGACCGGTTTAAGGAAATGCAGGATCGCAAAGAGCGCGGAGACGAACACGGCGGCTGCCGCCGGCCGGGCGTGCCGCAATGCGACCCCCAGGAAGAGGCCGCGAAACAGGTATTCCTCCAGTACACCGACCGTAAGGGCGCTTACCAGTACCCGGGGCAGCAAGTTCCACGGCGGGGGCGATTTCCAATAGTAGATGCCGAAACGGGTGAGGAGAACTCCAAGCAGGGTGATCGTCACGAAAGAAATCAGGAAGCCGCCGGCCAGGTGCCGCCAACGCTGAGGGTCCGGCCTCAGCCCCAGGTCGCCGAGGTTCCGCCAGCCCACCCAGCGGAGCAGGGGATAAAACAACGCCAGCGCGGCCGCCAGGATGGCCCGGTTGAAGTAGCGGCGGAAATCCGATTCACCCAGGAAGCTCAACGCGTGAAACGCGGCGGCGTGCTGGCCGAGATAAAAGAGTGGCGGCGCGAGCAATGCCCCCAGCAGCAATGTCGACAACAAATAACAGAGGATCGGCCAACCAGAACGCAAGGGTTTCGAATTACCGTGGACTGTTCCGCGCCGCAAATTAAAGTTGCGGCACTATGCACAACCGTCATGCCTGGACCCAGAAACTCGAGGACGGATGCAAGCGCGAAGTCCGCGCGATCAAGCAGGGTGGAAGCTGGCGTTTTCAGAGCAAACGGGCCGATCAGGAGCGCTGGACTTACTACGACGAACCGCTGCTGGATGACCTGACCGAGTTTCGCGAGATTCTGTTTCGCAAGTACCAGCGCCGCAGGGCCGCTTACGAAGACGTCGTCTGGGCCGACCGCGAGCTCGGTCGTCTGCGGAACGAGGCGGGCGCCGCGCCTGCCGATGCCAAGCCCAAGCCATGACCGGCCCCTATTCTCGAGCCCGGCAGGCGGACCGGAGTCACGTGTGGCATCCGTTCACCCAAATGCAGCAGTGGCTGGCCCAGGAGCCGGTTCTGATTACCTCAGGGCAGGGCGCCTGGCTCCAGGATGACCGGGGTCAGCGCTACCTCGACGGTAATTCCTCGATCTGGACCAACCTGCACGGGCACCGGCACCCGCGGCTTAACGAGGCCTTGTGCACCCAGGCGGACCAACTTGCCCATGCGTCGTTCCTCGGCTTGACTAATGCGCCTGCCTCGCTTTTGGCCGAACGGCTGGTCTCGCTGGTAAAACATACGGCCCTTACCAAAGTCTTTTATTCCGATGACGGCTCGACGGGAGTCGAAGTGGCCTTGAAAATGGCCGTCCAGTATTTTCAGCAGAACGGCCAGTCGCAACGAACCGGGTTCGTGGCGTTCGAGCATGCCTACCACGGCGATACCTTCGGTGCGTCCAGCCTCGGAGGCATCTCCCTGTTCCACGACCGTTTTGCCGCCTACCATTTTCCGGTAACGCGGGTGGGCGACCTGAGCGGCCTCGACCGGCTCGATCCCGCCGGCATCGCGGCGGTAATCATCGAGCCCCTGGTGCAAGGGGCGGCGGGGATGCGCTTGTGGCCGCCCGGTTTATTGAACGGGTTGCAGGCCTGGTGCCGCCGCCAGGGCGTCTTCCTTATCCTGGATGAAGTCATGACCGGTTTCGGGCGGACCGGGCGGATGTTTGCCTACCAGCACGAGGGGGTCCAGCCCGATTTCCTGGTGCTCGCCAAGGGCCTGACGGGCGGGTACCTGCCGCTCGCAGCCACCCTGACCACGGCGCACGTTTTCGACGGTTTCCTGGGGCAATACGAAGACCTGCGGGCCTTCTTCTACGGGCACAGTTATACGGGCAACCCGCTGGGATGCGCGGTAGCCCTCGCCAACCTGGACGTGTTTGCCAGCGAGAACACCCTTGAACATTTGGCGCGCAAGATCCAGGTCCTGCGCGAACAACTGGCCGGCCTGCAAACCTTGAGGTACGTGCGC
>JAFAUY010000324.1 GCA_019243005.1 Verrucomicrobiota bacterium
ATAATTTGGCTGGGCTCAAACCAGCAAAGACGTATCAGCTCGGTCGCGCCCAGCCAGAGGATGCAAAAGGCCAGGCCGGGGAGCGGCCACGAAGGCCGAAAAGCGGTTGCCGCCTGTACCTGAGGCGGCCGTCGCGGGCCGGCCGGCGCCGGTGGCAGCTGGCGGACGATGGCCACCAAGGCCAGGCACGCGGCGGCAAAGGCAACGGTGCCGGCCGCATCATGCCATCGTTCCACGCCTCCGGAGCCCGACTGGCTGCCCACCCAGGCCAGCAGCACAAGCCGGCCGAGGTTTGACGCCGTCGCCAGCACCGCGCCCATGAGCACGATCAGGAAACGTTTGGGCCCCCGCCAGACGGTAAACTCGGAGAGAAAGAGCCCCACGGCCACCATGGTTTGCAGGCTCTTGATCCCGCTGCAAGCCTCATCGACCCCGATCAACCCGGCAGCGGTTTCGACCACGCTCCCGCGCTGGCAGGCAGCGATGCCGCTGAGATTCAGCAACTCCGTCGCGACAAACGCTCCGAACTGCATGAGGCCGGAGGTGAGGGGGAGTTCCAGCCTGCCCAGCCAGGGGACGCCGGTAAGGACAAAAAGGACGGGGAACGCCAGGGCGGCCAGCCACGGTTTGCCTGCCGCCAGGTAGATCGCGCATAAGGTCAGCGTTATCACGACCGCGGCTAAAGCCCAGACCGCGGGACGCCAGTCGAGGTTGGCGTCGAGGATCACTCGCAACGGGAGCAGCAGCAGCGTGCACAGCAAAACCCCAGAGAACGCAATCGCCGAAGGCTTCGGCTGCGGCGGCGGCAAAGCCTGCTTCCGGCGCCACAACAGCGCGAACACCAGGACCGGCACGGCCCACCCGTACTCGTAATCCGATAAAACCCGCCAGAACGCGGACAAGTGCCAAAGGAGCAGTACCCAGGCGTAGCCGGCAACCATGGCCAAGAGGCGCCAGCAAACGCCCGGTTGCCGGGAGAGAATTCGATTGAGGGGATTGAGCATCCGTATCCGCGGGTCGGTATTCGGAACGTGTGGTGAGCCTTCGCGTCCGGGTGTTCTAAAACTTGTTTTTCTTACAGTTCTGGTTTTCTACGCGCTTGGCGCGATTGACTCAAAGCGGTAGTACTAGGATTATCCGGATGTTTTGACATCATCATAATTAAGAGAGGTATACGTGGCACCCATTAAAAGTAAAATCCTTAACGGTCAACTCCGGGCCGGTCCAGTACGCCCGGGCGGCCGGTTGAGCAGGCTCGGACCTCGGGCCGGGCGAAGGGCCGCTTTGCCATGATCAGCCTGCGCAAGTTTTCAAACGCCGGTTTCAACCGTGGCGTACCCAGATGGCGTGAAGCCCTCTGGACGCTGGTGCGGTGCCTGTTTTTTGAAACGCCCGTGCCTTTTCCGTCCGTCATGAAGGTTGCCTTGCTGAGGTGCTTCGGCGCGAAGATCGGCCGCGGCGTCGTCGTCCGGTCTCAGGTGAGAATTTCGTTTCCCTGGCGCCTTGAGGTGGGCAATGACGTCTGGATCGGTGACGGCGTTTGGATCCTCAGCCTGGCCAGGGTGACCCTCCAGGCCAACGTCTGCCTTTCGCAGCGATGCTACCTGTGCACGGGTTCACACGATTACCGCAGGGAGACCTTCGACCTGATCACCAGGCCGATCGAGATCCGGCAGGGCAGCTGGGTTGCTGCCGGCGCGTTCGTTGGACCCGGCGTCACGGTGGGCCCTGGGGCAGTCGTTGCCGCCGGGACGGTCGTTACCGCGCCGGTTCCGCCCCGTTGCCTCGTTCGGGGCAACCCGGCGGAAGTGGTCAAGGAGATCAGCGAAGCGGTGCAGGATGCACATTCTTATCCTTAACCAGTACAAGCCACCCGATCCGTCACCGACGGCGAGGCTGGTGGGGGACTTGGCGGCGGCGCTGCAGGCCGAGGGCCACCGGGCGGTGGTCATCGATTCCGGCCAGGATTATCGGGCCAGGGCCAAAACCCGGTTCTCGCGTGCGCGGCGCGAACTCAAGGCCCTGGGCCACCTTTTCCGCGCGGGCTTGGCGGCCGGCCGGGCTGACGTCGTGATTTCAACGTCGTCGCCTCCCGCGATTTTGCTGGTTGCCACGGCGCTTTCCGCGCTGAAGCGGGCCAAATCGGTCCATTGGGCCCTTGACCTCTACCCTGAGTTGGCGCTGGCGCTGGCGTTGGGCGGTGCGGTACCCGCACCCATCCGGAACCTTCTGTATACGGTAACGGGTTGGTGCTACCGGGCGGCCGCGAAGACGATCTGCCTGGACGCAGACATGCAGGGCCACCTCAAGCGCCGGTACGGGATTAATAGTGAGATCATCCGCCCCTGGCTGTTGCACGACCTGGACCGGGTCGGCCCGGGCCAGTTGGCTTACGCGCCCAGGGACGGTTTTACCTGGTTGTATTCCGGCAACCTTGGCCAGGCGCACGAGTGGGAGACCGCGCTGGCCGCACAGCGCATTCTGGAACATCGCGGGTACCCCGTCACACTTGCTTTCCAGGGCGGAGGCGCGTCCTGGGACCCGGCCCGGCGCCGGGCGGAACAGCTTAGGCTGGCCAGGGTGGAATGGCGACCTTATGCCCCGGAAAATCGGTTGGCTGAGACGCTGCTGCGGGCGCACGCGATGCTCGTAACCCAGAAACCCTGTACCCGAGGCCTGCTGTGGCCGAGCAAGCTGGGCTTGTTGATGTGTTTGCCGCGTCCACTGATCTTCGTCGGACCGGAAGACGGCGCGATTGCCGGTGAAATCCGGGTTTGCGGCCGCGGCGAGTGCTTTCCGCCGGGCGCCGCCGGGGCATTGGCCGGGTATGTTCAACGTTTGTACGAACAATGGCCTCCGGCAGACTTCCCATCCCTTCGGCCGGGCTGGACCTTCGAGCACGCCTGGAAAGAATGGCGGCGGGTTCTGCAGGAGGTGAACTAACGCTTCCGCGTGATCTCAGGCGACTTCGCAGTAAGTCGCTTCCGACCGTGGCAAGGGCACCGGTTCATCTTCGAGCCGCAAACCTTCGAGGTGAAACTCGATCGCATCGTGCATGTTCTTTTCGAGTTCTTCCCGGGTTGCTCCGGTCGCCACACACCCCGGCAAATCCGGCGAGTAGGCCGACAATCCAGTGCTGGTTTGCTCGATGATGATGAGATACCGGCTCATTTTAATCCTGCCTGTTTGAAGATACTATTCTTCGTACCAGGAGCAAGCTCATCGCTCGGCTTGCCCGCGATCGTGACTAAGCCGGGCTTCCGGGCATGCTTGTACTGCCGGTGACTGCCACGTGTTCGCACCAGAAACCATCCGTCATTTTCGATCAGCTTGATCGCTTCCCGGATTTTCATCTTTGGCTGATTGGTATCAGAAAAGAAGCGGCCGGCGGTAGGTGATACCGCCGGCCTCAACGTCGTGGTTCGTGGGTGACGGGCCGGGACCCGGTGTGGAAGCCGTTACTGGCCCACGCTGACCGTTACGGGCGCAGCGCTGGTCTTGACGCCATCCGAAGCGGTATAGTTGAAGGTGAAAGTGCTCGAGCCGCCCGCGGGTGGCGTGGTGGGCGCAACGTAGTGAAGATATCCGTTCTGCATGTAGACCGAACCGGCCGTCGGCTGGGTGTAGCTGACCACTTGCAACGCCGGTCGCCCGATAATCTGGTCGAAGTCGTTCAGGAGAACGTCAAGCACCGTATCGGTGCCCGGGTGGACGGAGAAGATATCGGCGGCCGCCACCGGTCCGCCGTTTGCCGTGGCCTGCTGGTAGATGCTCTTCACCGGGGCGTACTCGGCACCGTAAAACCACGTGCGGTACATGAGAATGTCGCCGCGTTTCACCCCGGCCAGCAGTGCGGCCTGGTTGCCGACGACATCGCCGTCCGCCGTGTTGATCACCGAAAAAGCGCCCGGGATGATCGCCACCGCGTCGGCCGGCGTGGCGACCGTGCCCGGGTTGCCGTCCATGGGGCGAAGTTCATAGTAAGGGGCGGTATAAGCGAAGTAAGCGTCGTACTTCTCTTCCGGAATCAGCAACACGTCCGGGTGTTTTTCCTGCAGTTGCTGGAAGATGCTGACATCGTAGACGCCATTCACACCGCCGTTGGTGTCAAGGTAGAAGAGGGTGCAGCCCCAGCGCTGCTGGGCGTAGGTGATACGCTGATCCAAGGCATTAAAGATCGATTGGTCATCCGGGTATTCCGTCTGGACGTAGCCGCCTTGGGAAAAGGGCACGAGGTGCTGGCAGCGCAGGCAGACGCCGACGCGAAAACCGGCATTCTTGATCGTGCTGAAAAAAGTATCGGCCAGCGGATCCATTTCCGGTGCAAGGGTCGGGAGGAGGGTCGGGTCGCCGATGAAGGTGGCCAAGCCTTGAGGGTACTGCTCACCCTCAACGTCCCAGACGATGCAGCCCTGCGCGTTCATGTCCTTGAGTTCCTTGACCACCTGCGCGGCCGTCGCCATCAGACGGGTTTTGAGGTTGGCCTGGCCCTGGGTCGTAAAGACGTTTATCGTCGGATTGTTGTACCAGCCCCGAGGGTTAGTCGGGTAGTTGCAGTTAACCGTGGCCAGGAAAATCGACCCGATGGGTCGCCGATCTTTCCAATTCAACTCCTGGATACGAGTCGCCTGGTAGGCCGCCCAGACATCCGGCGCAACCGTCTGTTTGTTGGTTCCCTCCGGAGCCCACCTCAGGCTGATGTGAAAGGTAACCGTTGCACCGGCAGGGATGGGCTGTTCGGTCGTGACCCGGATGGGGTAACCGCCCCAGTATTTCGAGCTGAACTGCGTCAGGGCCGGAGTGCTCACGTCCGTATTGACCAGGGCAAGCACGCCCGTGCCGTAATCGCCGGTCAGCACGGCGGGAGCGTCGTAATTGTCGGCGTTAGGCGGGTTGGTGTCGTTCCAGTCTTTCGGCGTGATCGCGCCGGGGAACATGACGTCGCCCAAAACCAGCTGCATTTTGGAGAACGGTGCCGGGTCGGTGTTGGTCACCGAAATGGCGTAATCCAAGGTGTTGTACGTTGTGGTGTAAGTGCACTGCGCGGAGCCCCACGGGTAAGTCTGGCTGGTGGTGGTTCCGGTCAACGTCGCGGTGGTCCGGGGCTCGTAATTGGAGGTTGTGTTACTACCGCGCCAGGTGGACACGAAAAAGTCGCCGACGAGAACGTTGTTGACGCGACGCCCCAGCCACTGCCGGCCGCCCACGGTCAGGGAAGTCAGGCCGTATTGGTTCATCTGGATCGCGACCGGTCCCGGGGTTCCGGGAGCGATGGTGGTGGAAGAAGTACCGGTACTGGTACTCTGGGCGGCGACCACTTGAGGCAGGAGCAGGGCCAGGCCGAGCAAGAAAAGGTTGGACAAACGTTCTTTGAAGGACATAGCAGCGGAGAAAGGGATAAAGGGATGGTTCGTTGGACTTAATAATCGTCATGATTTTCATAAATTTAATAATAACCAGGTGATTTGCGCCCCCCCTTGCCCGCCGCCCGGGTTCCTACCGGACCTTGCGCCGGCCCATTCGCCCCGGCCTCATTTCCGGTCCGTCCGGTCATTGCGCCGCCCGGCGTGACCGGCGCGTTGCATTTGTACGGAGCCTAAGAAATATCCTCCGCATGCTTTACTTCATCGTTCCGCTGAAGAGCCGGGCCGCCTCTCACGATTGGGAGCGCGTTTCGCGCCTCTGCCGGCGGACCCTGGCATCGCTCTATCAGCAAACCTCACCGCAGTTCCGCATTTTCTTGGTCTGCACGGACGTGCCCACCGGTTTGGCCTCGCACGCTCGTCTCGAGATCGTCCAGGAGAATTTCCCTCCCCCGGCACCGAACAAACAGGCTCAGATCGCGGACAAAGCGGCCAAGGTCCGGCGCGGGCTCATCGCGGTGCGCGAACGGGGTGGGGGGTTTGTGATGGGCGTTGATGCTGACGATTTGGTGCACCATGACCTTGCCGCACTCACCGCGGCCCAGCCGCAAACCAACGGGTGGATGATCCGGAGCGGCTACAGTTATAGCGAAGGTTCCCGTTGGCTCGAGTGCCACAACGATTTTCACCTGCGTTGCGGCAGTTCTCACATTATCCGTCTCGCGCCCGAAGAGTTGCCGGACGACTTGGCCGGCCCGGCAGAAAACTGCTTTGTTCTCAGGCACGGGCATCACGGGATCGCCGCTTACCTCGCCGGCATCGGGCGTCCCCTTGGCGTCGTGCCTTTCCCGGGCGCCATTTACGTGAAGATGACCGGAGAAAATAACACGGGACCCGACCTCAGCGGTATCGGGCTTCGGGCAACGGTCTCCAAAGTGCTGCGCACGCGCCCGGTCACCCCTGCAATACGCAAGGCCTTCAATCTAAAACCCCTGTAACCCAACCGGGCCTGCCTCCGCCAGAATGGAACGGAGGGTGTTGAAATCGCGGTCGCGCCACCAGGCGCGAAAGAGCAAAACGTCGCCCCGGCGAACGGCTCTGACCAGTTCGCCGTACCGGCCGGCGACGTCCCCATCGGCGGTGTTGATGACGGTAAAACAGTGGGGGTAAACGGCCCGGGCCTGCCACGGGCTGATGGCGGTCCCGGCCGAACCGGCGATCGAGCGTAACTCTTTGTAAGGTGCGGTGCAGGCGTAGGTAAGCGTCTGTTCAAATTCCGGGATCAGGAGCACGTCGGGGTACTTTTCGTGAAGTTCCTTCAGGACCCCGGGTTCGTAGACCGGTGAACCGCCGTAGGAATCGATGTAGAACAGGGTACAGCCCCACCTCGACCTGGCGTAGGCGATACGTTCGTCGAGCGATTGACGCAGCCGTTCGCGGTCGGTGAACGGTTTCTGGTAAAAACTGCCGTTTGCCCGGAACGTGATGGCGTCGGCGCGCAGGCAGACGCCGGTCCGGAATTGGGCGCGGCTGAACTTGGCGAACAGGTCATCGGCGACCGGTTCCATTTCGGGTGCGAGTTTTGCCACCAGCCGCGGATCGCCGGCGTAGGTCGCTTCACCCTGGGGATATTGCTGGCCCTCGATGTCCCAGACAATGATCCCCTGCGCGTTCATGGCCCTCAGGTTGGCCAGGGTGCCATTAGCGAGGTCGAACAGACGGTTGAAGAAGATAACCCGCCCGGCCGGCGTGGTAACATTGATGCTCCGGTCGTTAAACCATCCGCGAGGGTTCGTGGGCCATCCGGTGCTGGCGCGTGCCAGAATCAGCGAACCGATCGGCCGGCGATCAGGCCAGACCAATTCCTGCGGATGGCGCTCACGAAACGCGCGAAAGATGTCGGCTGCCGCCTGATCCACCGCTGCATCGCTCAGCCGGAACCGGCAACTGGTGGCCAGACGCACGGTTTCACCGGGCGCGAGCGGCGCCGGCCGTTGCAGGGAAAGTTGGTAGCGGCCGGGTGGCTGGCGAGAACCCCAACGCGTCACCGTCGGGATCGAAGCCATCGGCTCCGCCGCCACCAGCTTGCCGGTGCCGTAGTCCGCGATCAAAACGGTGGGCCCGTTTTGGTTGTCGCTTCTGGGCGGGTTTGTGTCATCCCATTTGTCCGGCGTGCGATCGCCCGGAAACTCGACGTAAAAGAGATCACATTCCACCTTGCTCATCGTCTGCGCCGAGCCATTGTGGACCTCGACGGAAATGTCGAGGTCGGACGAATGAACCTCGTAATGCACCCGGACCGAACCCCAGGGGTAAACGCGGGCCAGCGTGCCAGGCTCGGGCCACGTGGTCTCGCCGGGCCGGTCGTAATGCAGGGTGGGGTCACCTTGGTAAAGGACCAGCATCACCGGTTCGCCGAATCGCTCCTTGCCGGCGTGGCCCAGGAAGTCCTGGCCGTTGTAGACCAGGGACGAGATACCGTTCTGGTTGAATTTTACCTCCAGGGGATCAGCCGCCCGAGCGCCTGCGGTAACAAGAAAAAGCACCGTGGACCAATATGCGACGTGCCGCCGGCCGAAGAACAACCTGCGCATAGGCTTTATAGCTTTAGTCGGTCCGCGGCCCCGGCCCCCTCCGGGTTAGCGCAGGTACGGCGTCCGGGCAATCGGGCGGCGAGGTTCGCCCAACTCTTTTTTAGGACGAAGTAGGGCAGCGTACCCAGAACGCGGCTGATGATCCGTCCCACAAACTTTGCATTATGTTCATGACGCACGCCGCACAGGTTGGCGACGGCGACATTTTCCCGGGCACCGGCCATCACGCCGGTCCAAAAGAGCCACCAGCCGCGGTGCAAAGCGTGCTCGCCCAGGATGCGCCGGTGCTCAACGTCCAGGATATCGTAGCAACGTCGTAAAAAGATGCCGTCGAACCGCCAGCGGGTCGCCGTTTCCGCGCGGCTCAAGGTGGAATCGGAATGTACCACCCATTCAACCAGAGCCTCGTCCAGGTAACTGAACCTCAGACCTTTCACCGCTGCACGCACGAGGAATTCGCGATCTTCCGCAATCCGTAGATCCTCAGCAAAACCCCCGGCATCGCGGATGGCCGAAGCCGGAAAAATGAACGCGTTAAGGTGTACAAAATGCCGGATGAAAAATTCGACCCAATCCGTCTGCGAATCGATCATCGGGTGGCGGTAGACCAGGTCCGGTTCATGGCCGTCACTCCAGCGCTTCCGGACGGCGCACATGACCGCCGTGCGCTCCTCGCCAAGATGGGAGCTCATCCGCTTCAGAAATCGCGGGTCCAGCCCGTCGTCGGCATCATGAAAGTGGATCCATGGCGCAGAAGCGGCTTCCAATAGCCGGTTTCTGGCATACGCGGCGCCGCGGTTTTCGCGGCCGGCAATGACGTTGAAGCCGAGCTCCCGCGCCATCCGGGCGGTGTCATCCTGGCTTTTGTCGTCGTAACAAATCACTTCTGCGAAAGCCGGCGTTTGGGCGGCGACCTGCCGCGCGAGACCCGGCAGGTGGCGGGCGGCGTTATAACACGGAATCAGCAGCGAAACCCTCGGTTTGATGTTCACGCGCAAGCTCCGACCCTCAATGCGCGCCGGCGCGGCCGTGACGCAACCGCGACCAGAACTTCTTGAGAAAAAAGGCGGTTCGCGGGCCGCCCACGCGGCTGAGCAGACGCTCCGGCATGCTCGCGCCGGCAAGGTGACGTACACCGCAGAGGCGGGCGATCTCGAGGTAGCGGCGATCGGACATGCCCTGGCCCGTGTAGTAAAGCCACCACGCGCGATAAAGCCAGGATTCCCCTAAGATCCGCCGGTAATGGGCGTTCAGGAATTCGAGCAACCTCTTGATGTAAAGTTGGTCGTACTGCCAGCGCACCTGCCGCGAGATCCGGCCCGTGGTCGACTGCGGGTGAATTCGCCAACCCACCAGCGCTTCGTCCAGGTACCGGCATCTCAAGCCGTGCGCCGCCGCGCGCGCCTCGAACTCCGTGTCTTCGGCCAGGCGTAGTTCGTCCCGGAACGCCCCGATCTCCAGCAGAAAGGCTCTCGGAAAGATAAACGCGTTGAGGTGAATGAAATGGCGCAGAAAAAACGCCAGCAGATCCGGTTCTGACTCAAGCTGAGGAAACCTTTCGATGCGCACCGGTCGAGAATGATCGTCCCAGGTTTTTCTGGTGGCGCAAACCGCCGCGGTCCGGAGATTGGACAGCAGGCTCGCCATCTTCTCGACGAAAAGCGGTGAAAGCTCGTCGTCGACGTCGTGGAAATGCACCCAGTCGCACCCGGTTGCTTCCAGCAGGCGGTTCCGGGCGAATGCCGCACCACGGTTCTCGGTCCCGCGGATCACTTTGATGCCTAACCCGTCCGCCACGGCGGCGGTGTCATCCCGGCTGGCATCGTCGTAACAGATGATTTCGGCGAAGGGCACCGTTTGATGCCGGGCCTGGGCCACCATTTCCGGCAGGTAAGCCGCGGAATTGTACGCCGGAAGAAGTAAAGCTATCCTCGCCGAAACGTTTTCCATAATTACTTAATGTAACCGTACAAGCTTGTTAGTCTCCTACGCACGTCCCCAAGTCAAGTTCCGGCCGGCACGCCTACGGGCTTGCCCAAAACCCGGTTACTGGTTTGTTTGAGCCGCCCGCACCTATGAAGCTGTTTTATTGGAGTACCATCAGAAATTTCGGCGACCTGTTGAACGCTTGGTTATGGCACCGGCTGATTCCTGAATGCTTTGATGACGATCCGTCGACGGTGTTTTTGGGAATCGGCACGATCCTTAACCAAAACCACGGAATCGAAAGGTTGCCGCGGAAAGTGGTCATGGGCTCCGGTGTGGGGTACGGCCGGTTGCCGGTTCTGGATTCCTCCTGGCAGATCTACTGCCTGCGGGGTCCACGGTCGGTTCGGGCGCTCGGCCTGAGCCCGGATCTGGCCATTACCGATCCTGGCCTGCTGGTCCGCCGGTTCGTCTCCGCCCCGGAGCGAGGGCCGCGTTTTAAATTCGCTTTTATGCCGCACTTTTACCATAACCTTGACGCCTGGCGGTGCGTCTGCGCTGACGTGGGCATCGCCTACATCAACCCGCAGGAGGAGGTTGAAACCGTGATCGCGCAGATCCGCGATTGCGAAGTGCTGCTGACCGAGGCGATGCACGGCGCGATCATCTCCGACGCGCTCTCACGTCCCTGGGTCCCGGTGCGCATCGATGACCGCATTCTGGATTTTAAATGGCTTGATTGGTGCGAGTCCGTGGGGCTGACCTACCAGCCTCACCCGTTACCCCGGCTTTTTGAATTGCCGCAGGACAACGATTTCGTGCTGCGACAGCACACGCGCGTTACTCGCTTCATTGCTCGCCAGGCACTGCGTCGGTTGGTCCGGCAGGCGAAACCGGTTCTGAGTGACCGCAAACGCTTGGATGAACTTGAGGTATGCCTGCTTGATCGCATCGAACGTTTCCGCGAGGATTGCGTCGCAGGCCGATTCCAAAGAACAGCGTGCGTGGCTTAGGCAAATGAAACTCTTCCGGCTTAACCGTCTCTTTAACCCGAAATCGCAGCGTTGCTTCGATGTGGCGGTGGATCACGGCTTTTTCAACGAACCCGGCTTTCTGGGCGGGATTGAGAACCTCGCGGCAGCCGTCAAAACCCTCGTCGGCGCCAACCCGGACGCCATTCAGTTGACGGTCGGCCAGGCCGAGGTGCTCCAGCGAATTCCAGGCAAACAAAAGCCGGCCCTGGTGCTCCGCACCGATGTGGCCAACGTCTACGGGCGCGCGCTGCCGCGAACCCTTTTTAGCCGCATGATCGAGCAGGCGGTCGAACAGGCCGTGCGGCTCGATGCCGCCTGCGTGGTCGTCAACCTCTTCCAGATCCCCGAGCAGCCCGAAGTCACCGATCAATGCATCCAGAATATTCTGAAGCTCAAACCGGAATGCGACCGGTACGCGGTCCCGCTGATGATCGAGCCGCTGGTGTTTCAGCTTAATACCAAAGCCGGCGGTTACATGGTCGACGGAGACATTAACAAGATCCTGCCGCTGGTCCGCCAGGCCGTCGAACTCGGCGCCGACGTGATCAAAGCCGATCCGACCGATAACCCGCTCGATTATCACCGGGTAATCGAGGTTGCCCGCGTGCCGGTCCTGGTGCGCGGCGGCGGTAAGGCTGAAGACATGGAAATCTTGGGGCGGACCGAACAGCTGATCGGGCAAGGCGCGGCCGGTATCGTCTATGGGCGTAACGTCATCCAGCACGCCGACCCGGCTGGTATGACCAAGGCGCTGATGGCGATCGTCCACGAGGGAGCAACGGCCGAGGATGCCCGCCGGCTATTTTAATCATTTTAATCCGAAGGATCCTGAAAGGATCGTCACAGGCTCCTGGAACGCAACTTCATGAAACGTAAACCCATTAAGATCGGAATCATCGGCGGCGGCCTGATGGGACGCGAAATCGCCAGCGCCTTCGCGCGCTGGCGGGCTTTGGTCGATGTGGCCGTCGAACCTCAGTTGGTGGGGGTCGCGGACCTGAACCCGGCGGCCCTGGAATGGTTCGATGACGGCCGGACGCTCCTGACCCCCGATTACCGCCAGTTGCTCGACCGGCCCGAAGTGGAAGTCCTCTACGTGGCGGTCCCGCATAACCTGCACGAAAAGCTCTACTGCGAAGCGCTGGAAGCGGGTAAAGATCTGCTGGCCGAAAAGCCGTTCGGAATCGACCTGGCCGCGGCGGAGCGTGTCGCCAAGACGGCCGCCTCCACCAAGCGTTTCATCCGGTGCAGCTCGGAATTTCCTTTCTGGCCCGGGGTACAACGTGCCATCCAGGTGGTCCGTGCCGGCCGGCTGGGCCGGATCCTGGAAGTGGTCTCGGGTTTTCACCACTCGAGCGATTTGGACCCGGGCAAGCCGGCCAACTGGAAACGCCAAAGCGCGGTCTGTGGCGAGATCGGTGTGCTCGGCGACCTGGGCATGCACGTCTGTCACGTGCCGCTGCGCCTGGGGTGGGGACCGGCCCGCTTGTTTGCCCAGCTTCAAAAAGGGTATCCCGAACGGCCGGACGGCAAAGGCGGGAAAGCGCCGTGCGATACCTGGGACAATGCGCTGCTCCATACCTGGGCCCCGATCGCAGGGCAGGACACCCCGATGCGGTTGGAAATGAAACGATTGGCGCCCGGAGCGATCAATACATGGTTTTTTGAGGTGCTCGGCACCGACGGCGGCGTTCGCTTCAGCACGGCCGAACCGAAAAGTTTCTGGACCTTCGAACGTACCAAAGAACAGTCGTGGAAACGAACCGAGCTCGGGTTCGAGGTGCCTTTTAAAACGATCACCGGAGGCATCTTCGAAGTCGGTTTTGCCGACGTCATCCAGCAGATGTGGGCGGCGTTCCTGCTGGAGCGCGAAGGCGCGCTCGGCGACCGCTTCGGTTGCGCGACGCCAGCGGAGGCGGTTCAAAGCCAGCGAATCTTTGCGGCGGCACTCGAATCGCAAAAGGAATCCCGGGTGGTCAACGTGGCGGGTAACGGCTAACGCGGTAGCACGCTCCTCGACACCGTGCCCATGAAATGAAAAGGCTCACGCCACGCCATACAGGTTCGGCGTGAGACCCTCTTCACCCGCTACCCGCTACTCGTTACGCGTTACCGGTTCCGCGTTACCCGTGACCTCAGCCGCCAGCGGTTCGGCCGTCCAATCGTGTGGAAAGAAAAAGAGCCCGTTGGCCTCATGGCTCCATAGGCGGTGAGCACCGATGGTGCCGTGGGACACTTCGAACGTGGTGAGGTGCTCGTGGTATTCGACGAGTGCGTCGCGTTGGAAAATCTGAAAGGCCAGCCGGTAGCGGCCTGGGTTGAGCAGCAGCGACTCGGTCCGGCAACGCAGGGTTACATCGCCGGTGAAGTTGCCTTCGATGTAGCCGCGGGTGGCAAAGCGGGTGACCAGCACGCCGGTTTCCGTGTATATCTCCACGCAACAGTGCACGTCGGGTTCAACGCGCCGTAGCGCGAATGACAGGACGGCTTGCCGGCCACTCAGCAGTAGGTCTTCAACGGTATCGGGCCCCTGGTTGACCGAGAAATCCGCCAGGTGCGGCCGGTCTGCAGCCGCCTGTCGCGGGCCCGTCCCCACCTGGGCTGTGCGTGCCGATTGCAGCGAGCCCAGGTAGGTGCGAATCGAACCGGCAGCCGGTCCGTCGGCCAGCAGGGAGCCCTTTTGCAGCACGATCACTCGCCGGCAAAGGTTCTGGACGGCCGCCAGATCATGGCTGACGAAAAGCACGGTTCGGCCCTGCCGGGCCACGTCGCTCATCTTGCCCAGGCTCTTTTTCTGAAAATTGGCGTCGCCGACGGCCAGCACCTCATCTGCGATCAGAATATCGGGTTCCAGGAACGCCGCCACCGCAAAGGCCAGGCGTACCCGCATCCCGCTGGAGTAACGCTTGACGGGCGTATCGATGTACTTCTCGACGCCTGAAAAGTCGATGATCTCATCGAGTTTCCGCTGCGTAGCTGCCCGCGGCATGCCCAGAATGGCGGCATTGAGAAAAATATTTTCGCGGCCGGTCAGCTCGTTGTGGAACCCCGAGCCCACTTCCAGCAGCGCAGCCACTTTGCCGCGAATTTTGGCTGAGCCGGCGCTGGGTTCGGTGATGCGGGCCAGCAGCTTCAGCAGGGTTGACTTACCGGCGCCGTTGCCGCCGATAAAGCCGACGGCTTCACCCGGGGCAATGTTGAACGAGACGTCGCGTAGAGCCCACGCAAAACCTTTGCGCTCGGCCCCTGGTCCCCGCGCTACCTCCCGGCGCAACAGACTGCGCACCAGCCGTCCGGCGTCTTCCCGCAAGGTCCGTGCCCCCAGTATCCCCAGGCGGTACTGCTTGCCTAAGCCATGCGCCTCAATGATCGATTTACCCATACGTCTTGTCGCCCCGCAAACACGCACCCGGTTGCGACCCCATCACGTCAGGCGACGGGCAAAGAAGTGGCACAACTCGTCTTGCGTGGCAAATAAATGTCCGAAGCGCCCGGCTGTCCCTGGCGGCGGTGGGCTGGGCAGGTGCCGCGCTCCTCTGTTAAATGGCGATAGAGAAGCCGTGCAGCTTCCGGCGGCTGTTTGCAGAAACCGCCAATCCGTGGACAGTGCGCCAGTGAATTCAAGGCCGATGACCAGTGAACCCATGCGCCAGCTTGGCCCCCGCTTTGCCGTGGTGTCAGCCGTCGGCCCGAGTGACCGGGAAGTGGATCGCGTTCGGGATTTGATCGATTCGCTCGAGGCCTTCGAGCCCGGCAATTACCACTTTGTCCTCGTTGATGACGATCAAGGGACCTCTCGTTTCACGAACGTGGTGCCGAAGTGCCTGCGGGATCGGTACGTCGAGATCAAGAACCCGCGACGCGGTCAGGGAGGCGGCTGGGCCGCCGGATGCGCCGTGGCGGTTTTTGCCGGGCTCAACGAATTGCTTCGTCGCCGGATTCCATTCAACTTCGCCATGAAGCTGGACACCGATGCGCTGGTGATTCGCCCTTTTGCGGAGAAAATCTCCGCGCAATTCGCCGCTTCTTCCCGCATCGGTATGATCGGCACGGTGCGGGATGCGAATCTGGAAGAGCAAACCCTCGAAGCAGTCAAGCCGTTGGGCCGGGTGCTTGATAAACTGTTAAAGCAATTCACCATCTGGCGCAACACCCCGCTTGGAGGTCCGGCGGTGCAAATCGCGTTGTGGGGACGTTACCGTCTGATGCGGGACACGATTCGGGAGGCGTTCATCAACGGGTTCCGCGTGGGTGAACACTGTTACGGCGGCGGGTACGCTCTTTCTCGACCGTGCGTCGAGGCGCTCGCTGCTCGCGGCCTTGTCAGTAAGCCGCGCATTTGGCTCTCCACCCCTTTGGTCGAAGACTTCCTCGTCTCGCTCTGCGTGAAATCGGTCGATTTCGGCCTAAAGGATCTTAGCGGTGAGGGAGAACCCTTCGCCATCCGGTACCTGGGTTTGCCGGACACACCAGAGAACCTGATCGCTCGGGGCCACAGCATCATTCACAGCGTCAAAGACTGCGAGGCCCAAGCCCTCAAAGAGGCGGAACTCCGCGCCTTTTTCCGTCAAATCCGGACCCAAGCGGCGTTGACCTGACGTCAATCAAACGATCTCAATCACCTGGACCGATACCGGGTCCACCTCGATCGAGCCTTGCCGCCGCCTGCTGACCCGAGGCACGGTGCCGGCTCTGCGGAATGCGGCCGGATCGGCGGACACGATGACGCCGTTAAGCCGAAAGGCCGGGTCCGTGAGACGATCGGCTTTAAGGGTATGCACGCGGAGTTCGCCTCCCCATGCCGGAAGCCGGACCTTCATCGCGGCACGCTCGGAGAGATTTACAAGCACGATTGACCGCCGCCCGGCCTCGCCAACCACCGCATAGGCTCGAGAAGTGGCGGCAGAGGGCGGGGGAACCGGGAGTGCGGAAATGCGGTGCCCTCCGTAGCGGGCGAAGAACCGCAGCGCGTAGTATACCGGCCGGGCCTGGAAGCGGCCGTCAGCGCCGCGTAATACGGGCGAATAGAGCGCGGTTTGATTGCTGTGGAAATTGATCCCGAGCCAGCCGGCCGCCGCAATGCTGAAGATGGCGTTAATGGCCCAGAGAACGGCCGCAAAAGCGTCACTGATACCGGCCTGCCCGCCCCCAAAAACGGAATTTATCTCCGTCATTCGCAGGGGAAAGCGTGTGGGCGCCGCTTGCGCTTCCGCCAAGTGCATCCGGTTTTGGAGGTCAGGGCCGGAATTTAACAGCCGGGAGAGTGACACGTTCGCGCTTCCCGCGGGGCCCTCGGCATAGTAGTGATGGGTCAGGAATCGCAGATCGGGCTGGGTCGCCTGGGCGAAATGGCCGAGCCAGCTTGTGTCACAGCATACGTCGGGCCCGGCAAACCGCGCCGCCGGTACTTTGCCTTTGACGGCCTCCGCAAAACGGCACCAGTCGGCAACGTATTGGCCCACATCGTAGCCGGCGGGGCGACAGCCGTTGTTTCGGAACAGGTCGGGTTCATTCCCGAACTGGAAAGCCAGGACACGGTGGCCGCAGAATTCAGCTACCAGCCTCGCCTCTGCGGCTGCTTCCTCAGGCGTGCCGGAACCAAGGTTGAGCCCGTAGATCAGGCTCCAACCAGTTGCCTGCAGAAATCCGGCGAACCGGGCCAGTTGCCGGGATCCCATGACCCCCGCGGAGGCAGTCGATGGCCGGTCGCTGGTGTTGCCCCCGATGCGGATTACCCCCGTTTTGCCCAACGCTTGTACAAGCTGGACGAGGTCCCGGCTCTCCGGTACCAGGTAATTGTCGTCTGCAATGCGCTGCGTTTCGAAGCTGAGGCCTAAAAAGCCGCTTGGAATCATCGCCGGCAGGTGGTCGAAATCCGGTTCCAGCACCAGTTCCGGACCCAGGTCGTCAGCGGCGGCATTCCGCGTGCGCAAGCCCATGACCGACCCGGTAGCTGCAGCGAGTGCTCTACGCAGGAACCTACGCCGGGTGATTGCATTCATGAGGGATACCCGCCGGGTACGCTTGCAGGGTCACACCCCCGCTACGGCGGCCCAGGGAGGCGATCCGCAGAAAACACAGGCGACACTCCCAGCTGAAAGATTCAGCTTGAGAATGCGTCAAAACCCGCTTTGATGGCAGATCTTCACCTGCACGATACGCCCGATCAGGATTACATAGAAATTCTAAATAGTATAGCGATAGCGCCGTATATTAAAAAATCAAGTATTTACTGATGCAACGGGAATTAAAATGCTTTTACGGGGTCGGCTTTATCCTGGCCGTCCTGTACGCCATCGCGTTTGGTCTACAGGCGCTGAACTCCTTCGCCAGTCCCCTGTTTAAAGTCGATTTGGTCCTCGTTTTGGTCTGCCTGGTGCTTGCGGTCCGCTCGGCGCAGCGTTTGTTCAGGTCGCGTTCCCGTCGCGAGTTGATCTGAGCGGTTTTGCTCAGAACTCATAGCGCGTGCCGCTTTCGCCCACCAAGAAAAGCGGAAATTCTGAGATGCGAACCCGGATCTCCTGCAGCGTGAGGTCCAGATCGAGCCAGCTGTAAAAAGCTAGAACCGCCGATTCCCGATAAGTAAGGTTGTGGGTCGTCCGGCCGTTTTCAAGGAAGTCGACAAAACGCGCGTACGGTTGACCGACGACCTCACCGCGGTCAAGCAACATAGCGGTATAAACCAGCCGGGAAAGGAATTCCCATTGTACCAACCAGTCCTCCCCATCGAGAAGCGCCTTTTGCTTCAGACGCTGCCGGTCAGCGCGGCTTAGCTCGATCAGGACAAATTCTTCGGTTTGCATAATGGTTCCTCAAACGACTCGGTGGATTCGATGGTGATTTAGCGAATTTGCGTCCCATTATCAAAGTTGCGCTCGCGGCTTTGGTTCGGCACGAGCGTGCAGATCTTCAAATACCCTATTTTTTGAGATCCACTATAAATATCAAGTAATATTTTACAGCCGAGTTAAAGCAGGTTTTGTTCCCGGTCTGTCCGGCTCATTCAGCCGGCTTGAAGCTGAACCGAAAAATTTCCTTGCCGGGATCATCCGAGCCTTCTCGCCGGTAAAACTGCAGGGTAATGGCTTCAAGGTCACGAAGGATGCGGCAGCTGTCGGGGCGAAAATCTCCGGGCACCACGCTGGGATTGACTTTCCGGGTAAGCCGAAAGCGCTGCAGGACGGTATCATCGGTCGACCGGAAGAGTTCCTCAAAGTCGAACGCGACCATGGTACGATGGTTAACGGGCGTATGCATTCCGGTTACGCCTAGATCGACCTGCCATACGAAATCTTGAGCGCTGCGCCGCGGCAGCCTCGCACCTCCGGCTTAGCGCTGCCTCATTCCCGTTTTCCGAGCGGATGGCCGCACTGCCCGCAAAAGCGGTCTCCCTTGTTCACAGGTTGGCCGCACTGGGTACAGAAACGTTGCGTGACTTCGGTGCGTGGCTCGGCTCCGCCCATGCTCATATGCATGTCGCCCATGCGCATCTCCATCGGCTGCGTTGGTTCCAGCGGCCGCATCGATTCCATTGGCTTCATGGGCTCCATCGGCCGCATCGGTTTCATCGGCTCCAGCGGCCGCAGGCGGGACGGACGGTCGGACTTGCTGAAGGGCAGCTTTTCGGCCGCTTCAAGGTCCGGTTCGCCTTGCAACCGCCGGACTTCGCTGCCTCGCATGCGAATAAATTGCGTTCCGGCCTTCGTTTCCAGACGCAGAACCAGGTCTCGTTTAAGGCGATAAAGTGTTGGCGGCTTCGACCATTTTCCGGTCTCAAACCCGGTTACCTGGCTCTGCTGTTGACCCTCGTTGCCGCTGCTCAGGCCGACCTGAGTATGATCGCCATCATTCTCCACGACAAGCCGTTGACCGTTCTCTGATTCGTAGACGTAACTCATAGGTGAAGCCATCTTTCTTACAGCATAGTTCGTTCCCGCGCCGCTGCCGCGGTGCTGGCACCCAAGGTCTTCGTGCGTTTCGAGCAATTGGCGGCCGTAGCCCGATTTTTGATAAAAAGTAGAAACACACCGTAATCCCTTTCTCGTCGCGGCTGGCCGGTTTGCACCGGAACCTTTAGGATCAGAGAAATTTCCGAAAGGACTGCTTTGTCTTTTTCCTCCTTTTTACACCATCGGGTTTCAGGGCCGGTCGCGTTGTCCGTGATCGCCGGTTCCGTTATGCTGCTGGCGATTGCGTTCTGGGGTTTGAACAGCCTGCAGGAGGCTCGCCTGCACGGCGACACACCCGAGGTCTGCCGAATCATTTTGGAGCAGAACCCGTTGCTGATTAAGCGTTTTGGCCATCTGCGCGAAGAGCGCTTTCAGGCCGGCGAGAGTTGCGTTTTTGCGGACCCGGCGCACCGTGGCTGCACTGAAGGCGTCTACACCTACGCCGTCTGTGGATCCCGGGCGGAAGGCATCATCAAGGCCGCCTGGGTGCGTGAACCGGGAGCCAACGGAAGCCTTTACATCTTATCTCTGCAGATCCTGGGACAACGGCCGGTTGGCATTGGGCCGTCGCATCCGGCAACTCCCGTTGAACGCCGCTTCCGGCCGGCCCCTCCGCTGGTGCCCGGGGGTCCGGTCGGCGAGGCGTGATCGCGATTGCGGATCAGACCGGCGCTCTACGCATCCGCAATTCATACCCTCAACCCTGAACGCTTACCTTCGCCGCTCAAGACGCCAGGTACCGCCGGGCGTAAGCGATGGCGGCCTTGCGCGTTCGGAAGCCTTCCACCGGATCACGGTCGGCTAACTTGAAGCACCAGAACACGCCTTGCAGGTGATGCACGGCGGCTTTGTAGACATAAACCATTTGTCCGCGGATCCGGTACCATCGGGATGTATAGGCGACATTGTTCATGGGGGTAGGGGTGATTGGTCCTTGGGCTCTAATCCTCCGATATCGGCAAGCACTCCCTCAGGTTAAGTTCATCTGAGGACCCCGGAACGGATGAATCCCGGAGCGTTCTCGGCTGACCGGCGCGCAGGGCCATCAGGTTGCGAAGTACAAAATGGCGCCGTCCGGGGTCAGGGTGTTACTTAGAAACCGTCCCAGGCGTCTGAAGGCGGCTCGGTTGAGAACGGACAACTCCTCCTCTTGCGGTTCCCGGAATAAGACCAACTCCGCCAACCCCGCAGCCAAATGGTGCCGGTACGCATCGTTCATGCCTTTTCGAACGTTTACGACGAGGACGCAACGCACGTTATCCGCTCCCTCCTGCGCTGCTTCCGGGATTTTCAGCTCGTAGTAGGCGGCCCCAGACGTCTGTGTCGACTGCCGTGCCATGCAGAGCAGGCTAGGCGGGCCGGGTAAGGGCTGGCAAGCCTTGTTTCGTCGCACGGTATCAATTTCACGACGCGTAGCGCCGCCATCAACTTCTGTTCTTTTGTTACCGAACCGGTATGCTTGACTAGATTGTGAGAAAGCACCGCCGTCCCGCCCCGCTCCTTTTCCGGACGATGGCGGTCTTGGCGCTGTTGCTTAGTTTTCGGATCGTTGTCGTTGCCGAAACCGCCGGTACCCTCACTGTCCCACCGGCGCGCCTCGCTGCCCCGCGGGCGCGTGACCTGGGGATTCCGTTCGAGGGCGACCCCGGCCTGCTCAATGCGATCACGGATGTGCGCGGGGTCGAAGTCGGCGAAGTCACGCTGATTGAGGGTGAGGGTAGACTGGTGGAGGGAAAAGGGCCCGTCCGCACGGGCGTCACCGCCATCCTGCCACGGGGTAAAAATGGCAGCGACACGCCGGTGCCGGCTGCGGTTTTTTCGTTTAACGGCAACGGCGAGATGACGGGCGCAGAGTGGGTGGAAGAGTCCGGCTTCCTCGAAGGGCCGGTCCTGCTGACCAACACGCACAGCGTGGGCGTCGTGCGGGATGCCGTCGTGGAGTGGGGTATAACCAGATTTCCCGGCACCAGCCATTTCAGCCTGCCGGTGGTCGCTGAAACCTTGGATGGTGCCCTCAACGATGTAAACGGCTTTCACGTCAAAAAGGAGCATGCCTTCCGTGCGCTTGATGATGCCAGCGGCGGGCCGGTGGCCGAAGGCAACGTCGGTGGTGGTACCGGCGATTGTGCTTTCGCTTTCAAAGGAGGAACCGGCACCGCTTCGCGCCGGTTGGCGGCAACCGATGGTGGTTTCTGCGTCGGCATCCTGGTTCAAGCCAACTTCGGCCGGCGCGCACAGCTCATCATCGCCGGTGTGCCGGTCGGCCGGGAAATTACCGACCTCCTCCCGGTCTTTCACAAAAACTTCGAGCACGAAGGTTCCATCCTCATCGTGGTGGCGACGGATGCGCCTTTGCTGCCGGACCAGTTGAAGCGGCTCGCAAAACGGGCCACGCTGGGAATGGCTCGCACCGGCGGCATCAGCACCGATTCCTCGGGCGACCTGTTCATCGCGTTTTCAACCGTGGTGCCGAAACTCATCGGCGGGTACCACCAGTGGTCTGCGCTCCCCAACGACCGGCTTGATCCGCTTTTCGCAGCCACGGTTCAGGCGACCGAAGAGGCGATCGTTAACGCGCTGGTTGCCGCGCAGACCATGCAAGGCATCAACGACAACACCTTTTACGCCATCCCTCACGACCGCCTCCGCGAGGTGCTCAGGAAATACCACCGGATCAGTGGCGGGTAACGCGTAACGCGTAGAGTTCGGTCACACGCCGTGCCCGCCGTGTGACCGGGCAAGGAACTGCCGGAGCCGTTCCGTTCGCGGCCGGACCAGGACGTCCGCCGGACAACCTTCCTCTTCGACCCGGCCCTGGTGCAGAAACAAAACCCGGCTCGAGACGTCCCGGGCGAAGCTCATCTCGTGGGTCACGACGATCATGGTGCGACCTTCCGCCGCCAATTGCTGCATCACCTTCAGCACCTCACCG
>JAFAUY010000188.1 GCA_019243005.1 Verrucomicrobiota bacterium
AAGTCCCTGGCTACTCTCGATCGTCCCTCCGGGACTGCGCCTCCGGGGCAAAGACCAGCTCAACCAAGTTGAAAACCGGTGTAAGGTCACACGGCAGACACGGCGATTCGGCGGGCGCAGCGATAGAGTTCACGCGGCGACCACACTCATAAAGCCGCGTCGAACGCCGCACCGTACCCGTTACCCTTTACCGGGTGCCCGGTAGGCCTGCGCCAGAAGCGAGATGGGATGTACGATCTGCCACCGTTTATTTGCCTGGCGCACGCCTGCCTGCAGCTGCACTGAGCACCCGGGGTTAGCCGAACTCACCGTCGTCGCGCCGGTCTTTTCGATGTTCTGCATCTTCCGGCCGAGGAGTTTCTGCGACATCTCCGGTTGGGTAATGTTGTAAATGCCGGCACTGCCGCAACACCAGGTTGATTCGGGCAGTTCCACCAGTTCCAGCCCGGGGATCGCTTTGAGTACCTGACGCGGCTGGCGAGTGATCTTCTGACCGTGGCACAAATGGCAGGCTTCATGATAAGTGACCGTTTGCGGCACCGAAGCCGGCGGCGGCCGGATACCGATTTGGGCCAGCCATTCATGAATGTCGCGGAGCTTGGCGGACCAGTTCGCGGCCCGTTCGGCGTAAGCGGGATCGTCTCGCAACAGGTGTCCGTAATTCTTTAGGTGAGTGCCGCAGCCGGCGGCATTGGTGATGACCGCGTCAAGGTTTGCGAGGTCAAAGGCGTCCAGGATCCGTCGTGCCATTCGCTTGGCCAGTTCCAATTCGCCGTTATGCGCGTGAATCGACCCGCAGCAGGATTGCCTGCGCGGGGTAACCACCTCGCACCCGTTGGCCAGCAAGACGTCGGCCGTGTCCCGGTTCACGTGAGAAAAAGCCAGGTCCTGCACGCAGCCGGTCAGCAAGCCGACCCGGAATTTGCGGTTCGGCGGCGTCTCGACCGGGCGAATCAGCGCGTCGGAAAAATGCCGCTGCATCCGTGGGGTCAGCGGCTCCAGCATCCGCAATCGGGCCGGCAGGAGCGCCGTCACGTTTAACCGTCGTACCAGGGACTCTAGGCCGCTGGCCTGATAAAGCCAGACCAGCCGGCCGACCGTCCGCAAAGCCTGCGGGTGCGTAAACAGCCACTTCAGCGTGCACGCACGAACCACGTCCCGCCGGGGATTGCGCATCACTCCGGCCTGTTCGATGTCTGCACGAGCGTACTCAAACATCTCGCCGTAACGCACCCCGGCCGGGCACACGGTTTCACACGTCAGACAGCCGAGGCAAAAATAGAGTTCCTGGCCGAACGCTTGCGTCACCTCGAGTTGGCCGTCCGCGATCCGGCGCATCAGGGCGATCCGTCCCCGCGGGCTGTTGCGTTCCAGCTTTGTTTCGTCATAGGTCGGGCAGGTCGGGAGGCACATGCCGCAGTGGATGCATTGCTGGAGCACCGAGTAGTCCAACTGCTTCAAATACTTTGACCGGCCCTGCCGTCCCTCCGGGTTAGCCCGGCCAATCCTGACGGCGGCTTGGTGCAATTCGTCCGGGGCAGCCATCAGTCGAAAATCTTTCCGGGGTTAAGAATGTTGTCCGGGTCCAGCGTGCGCTTTAATCGGCGCATGACGTCCAGGCTCGCATCGCCGATCGCTTTGGGCAGAAAAGCCTTTTTAGCCAATCCGACCCCGTGCTCGCCCGTGATCGTGCCGCCCAGCTTGACGGCGTGGTCAAAAATCTCGTGCATCGCCTTTTCCACCCGCGCCATTTCGTCACTGTTCTTTTCGTCAGTCAAGAATGTCGGGTGCAAGTTGCCGTCGCCCATGTGGCCGAAGGTGCCTACCGACAGGCCGTATTTCGCGGCCGTCTGCTGGATGAAACGGATCATGTTGGCCAGTTCGCTCCGCGGGACGGTGGCGTCTTCCAGGATCGTCGTGGGCGAAAACCGGGCCAGGGCCGAAAATGCCATCCGCCGGGCCGTCGCCAACCGGGCCGCCTCCTCGGCGGTTCGGGCCACCTGCACGGCCCTGGCCCCATGATTTCGCGCGATCACCGCCATCTGCTGCGCTTCCTCCTCAATCACGGCGGGATGGCCGTCCGTTTCCATCAGCAGGATCGCCTCGGCATCCAGCGGCAGCCCCACGTGGGCGTAGTCTTCCACGCATTTAATCGTGATCCGGTCCAGAAACTCCAGGGTGCAAGGGATGATCTTGGCGGCGATGATGGCCGAAACCGTTTCAGCCGCCGCGTCCATCTGCTCGAACGTCGCCAGCAACGTCTTTTTCGCCGCCGGTTTCGGCACCAGCTGCAAAAGGATCTGGGTGATGATGCCCAGGGTGCCCTCGGAACCGATGAAAATGTCTTTCATCGAGTAACCCTCGACATCTTTGACGCACTTGTTGCCGAAGAGGACCGCCTCGCCGCTCGCCAGCACGACCTCGAGTCCCATCACGTAATCGCGCGTGACGCCGTATTTGAGGCCGCGCAAGCCGCCGGAGTTTTCCGCCACGTTGCCCCCGATGGTCGAGATCCGCATCGAACCCGGATCAGGCGGGTAAAGCAGCCCCGCGGCATCGGCCAGGTCAGCGACCTTCTGGGTAACCACGCCGGGCTCAACCCGTACGGTGAGATTCTTTCGATCGAGTTCGAGAACGCGGTCCATCTGCACCAGGCAAAGCACGATGCAGTCGGGTACCGGAACGCTGCCGCCGCTTAGGCCGGTGCCGGAGCCGCGCGTGACGACGGGGATTTTGTTCGCGGCAGCGTAACGGACCGTCTGGACGACCTCTTCGGTGGTTTTAGGCAGCACCACACAGCCCGGTTCGCCGGACAAGGCTGCCGTGCCGTCGAATCCGTAGGTCGCCAGGTGTTCCCGTTCCCAAAGCACTCGCTCGGGACCAAACAGACGAGTAAGGTCAGCGGCAGCTTTTTGCATAGCGCAAACGGGTCCGTTCCTAGAGGTTCTCGGCCTTCTGGTAGATCGCGGCCGTAACGATTTCGATGTGACCGCCCTCCTCGGCGGCGATGTTCGAGATCAGCGCGTAATAGGGACGGATCGAGTCCCGACCGCGCAGGTTGAAGGACTGGTGGGTGTAATTCATCAAAGTGGGCATCTCGCCGAAAAGGGCCACCCAGCAGTTCCTGGACGTTCCTGGCAGCGAGGGGGTCTGCTTCAGGGGAAGGCAGGCAGTTCAACCGGTAGTTTGTCGATGCGTAGGAACATGGGGGGTATCGTTATGGACGGTACGATTGCCGGGGTAGGGGGCGGTCTGGCTTCTTTTAGCGGATAGGAAAACAGCTAGCCTTCTTCCAGGGTACACCAGTAAGGTATGAAAGTTCAACCGCCCGCAACCATCGTTTTACCCCCGGAAAACCACGAGGCAAGGGCGCAGCGCAGCCGTGGCTTGCTTCCGGTTTTGTGTATTTTTTTGCGGGCTACCCCTCGGCCCCGAATTGGAAATACCGAGCCCGGTGCGCCCTGAAGTAGCGATCGCTTAACGTGTTGAGCGCCCGCCTGGCCAGCGTAAACTTTTCCGCGAGCGTTTCGAACACCGGTCGCCAGTGGCCTTGATCCGTCTCCCGGGCGGCTACCCGGTAAAAACGCGTTCCCTCCTGCTCATATTCCGCGAGCGTCCGTTTTGCGGAGAGCGCGCTTCTCCTGCGCGTAACCAGCACCGTATGGTCGGGAAAAATGCCGCTTAGAAAAAGCGCGATGTCGGCAATACGCCGGTAGAGCGCCGGCCGGGTTTCCGGGTCGATGATGCGAGCCAGTTCGATCATGTCGTCCATGTCGATGTCGCTGAACCGTCGTTTATGCCAGGTGCCGCGCTCTTTCCAGTAAATGACCCCGCTGTTGGTCCGCGCGAAGGCGGCAAGCATTTCGGCGAGATAATCTCGCGTCGGCTGGTTTGCGAGCAGTTCCGCGACGGCCGGGGCTTCAAACACCGGGATACGTTTCCCCTTTGAATCCACCTCGAGAACGTATGCTTCCTTTTCCAGGTCTCTTCGTATCTGGCGAAGAAGGACCGAAAAAAGCAGGTGCGGGGAGACGCCGACGAATGTTTCTTCGTCACGAAACAGCCGCTCCACGAGCTTCGGATCTTCGAGCATCGGCTCGATGAGATCATCCTTCCCGCGTACCAGGTTGACCACGTGATCGTAATCGCGCCGGCTGGTGGCCACGGTTTCCACCAGAAAACGTAAGTCAGATTCGCTCAGGTGCAGCATCGCTTTCCTCCCAACCGCGGGATGAACCGTCGCTCCGGAGCTATGGGTGAGGGGTCCAGGTTGATCACGCTCACCATCGTCGGCTCGCACACATCCTTTATCCCTTTGAAAGAAAAGGGTTTTCAAATGATGCGCAAGCGTTTACTCCCATCCGGTCGAGGGCGAACGCCCGCACGCCTTGCTCGGTTTTAGCTCGGCGCAGCCAGCCCGATCGTAATCGGTAATTCGTAGTAAAAGAAGAATGGACACCGCCTCTTTAATCACCACCGCCTTCGGTCTCGGCCTGCTCGGATTGGTGGCCTTCGATGTTTATGGAACCATCCTGCATGCGCACGGCCGCTCGGGACCGGTAAGCGAAGCGCTCACCCGCAGCATCTGGCGTTTGGCACGCGCCATGGCGTTTCACCGTCCGCGAGCAAGCCGCCATCGCTTGCTGAACGGCGTCGGCCCGCTGCTGTTGCCCGGGCTGGTTACCACGCTGGTGGCGTTGCTGATCATCGGCTATGCGCTCCTCTACCTGCCGCATATGCCGGCGGGATTCACCATCGAAGCAAAGGCGGAGAGCCCGCCAGAGATTGAAGCCGTTTATTTCAGCGGTATCACCTTTACCACGTTGGGTTACGGCGACATTGCCCCGCGATCGACGTCCATGCGCCTCCTGGCCTTAAGTGAAGCCCTCACCGGCTTTGCCTTCATCTCGCTGGCCGTCACCTACCTGGTGTCTCTCACTGCAGCCCTCGAACGTAAGCGCGCCGTGGCCCTTTCCTTTTATCACCAGGCACGCCAAGGCGCCGACGTTGCCGGTCTCCTGGTACACCACTTTGTCAATGGTCGCTTCGTCGGGCTTGAACGCGTCTTTGCGAGCGCCGCCCGCGATCTTCAACGCCTGTTGGAAAGTCACGTTGAGCATCCGCTCATCCATTACTTTCATCCTACGCAGGTCCACAAGAGTCTGCCGCGCATGCTCTTCCTGGTGCTTGAAGCCTGCGCGGTTACCCGGGCGTGCCTGGACAGTCAAGCGTATGAAGACCTTTGCCGCCATCCCGAGCTGCGGACCCTGGAGGAAACCGGCCGGCACGTTCTCTCTGAGTTGGCCACTGCTGTCGGGGTAGGTCGGGGCACGGCCATCGCCGAAGATGAACCCGGCCGCGAAGGCGTACCCACGACCGAGGAGCCTGCGCGCTGGCGCCAGCGCTATGAAGATACCTTGCACCGGCTGCGGGGTGCCGGTGTGCGCCTTCCGGCCGACCGGGAGGCGGGCTGGCGCGAATATCGCCGCCGCCGTCACGGTTGGGAGTTGGAGTTGGCCGGATTCGCCCTGTTCCTTGGCTACGATTGGGACGAGGTAACCGGCGACGGTGATCTCCGGGCCGCCGCCGAGTATTTTGCCCCGGCCGCTTTACCCGGCCCGACGCCCAGCGGCCGCCGCCACTAACCCGTATCAGGCCGGCCGGGCCGGGGAGGCGGGGGGCGGCTCCTGCACAAATTCGCTGGCCAGGTAAGCCTCGGCGTCGGTGAGCTCAAACTGGTCGATGAGGTAATAACGGCTGCGGAAATG
>JAFAUY010000351.1 GCA_019243005.1 Verrucomicrobiota bacterium
AGATCTCCTAGATAGAACTGACTTCGTGAGCGAACCGCCTAACCATAATCTCTTAACCGTCAAAGAAACTGCCGAGTATCTGCGCATTCCATTGCCGACGGTTTACTACTTGGTCCAGCGCGGGCAGATTCCCGCCATTCAAATTGGCGGCCGCTGGCGCATCAAGAAATCTTCCCTCGACCGCGACATCCTGCGCCAGGATAAGCAGGGCCAACCTACTGTCCTGGTAGTGGATGACGACCCCGGCCTGCAGGAACTGTTCCGGACGTTCCTTAAAAAAATCGGTTTCAGCCGTGTCGTGGTTGGAACGGCCAAAGACGCCGTGACCAGCCTTCGAAAGCAAAAGTTTGACCTCATGTTCCTGGATTTACAGTTGCCGGATGCGCCCGGGGACCAGGTTTACAAGACGGCCAAACAGATTGATCCGGAGCTCAACGTGATCGTGATCACGGGGTATCCCGATAGCGAGGTTTTGGATCGCATCCTGCAAATCAGCCCGGTTACAGTCCTTAAAAAACCGCTTAAGATCGAGCAGCTTAACCAAACGGTGAAAATTCTCGGGCATAACAGCCCGAAAGTTGAGTAGCAAGGACGGCTGGCAAAGCCGAGCATCTCGCGTCTGGCTGGTATGCAGCCTCGGGTCGGTTCGGCTTTGCCCATTGGAGTAAGGGACGCGTTTTGTCCGGAGGGGCTGGTTAAGGCTCGGGTGATCACCTTCGGTGATGATCGACGGTGATGACTCAGGTGATGAAATAGCTCAGGTTTTCGAGTTCGATCGCAAGATTCACATTATTTACGACCACCTGCTCGGGAACCTGCAAGATGATGGCTGAGAAATTCAGGATCGCCTGAATGCCGGCTTCGACCAATTCGTTGGCGACGGACTGAGCGGCGGCGGCGGGCACCGTGAGGATGGCCAGTTTGATGCCATTCTCCCGTACGAAGCCGCTCATGCGATCGATCGGGTACACCGGAATCTTCGAGTGCGCGTTCTTGGCGCCTTCCGGATGAACGTCAAACGCGGCAACGATCTCGAAGCCTTCCTTGGCGAACCCGTCATACCGGAGAAGCGCAGAGCCGAGGTTCCCGGCCCCTACCAGGATCACGGGCTGAAAACGGGCGGTCCGCAGCACGTTCGTAAGCTGAGAGTGCAGGGCGTCCACGTTGTAACCGAGGCCGCGGGTACCGAACTGACCGAAGTAGGTGAGGTCCTTTCGCAATTGCGTGGGTTTAACGCCGGCCGCCTTCGCCAAGGCGTCGGAAGAGACCGTTTCGATCCGGTTCTGGTGCAACCGCTCCAGGATGCGAAAATACAAGGAGAGGCGGTAAACCGTCTTGCGCGGAATCACAAGCTTGGTCACGTGCCAAAGTATTTTGTTGGATGAGGAGCGTCAACCTGACCCGGGACCCAAGATGCTTGGTGATGGCCAGGCTGCCCGGGGCCATTCCGGCGTGCGTCCCGCGTCACCATAAATCCCCGCGCCCCGGCCGAGACAACCCGCTACCAACAACGCCGCACCCCACCAAAAAGCGTTTGGATCGACGCTGACCACCCGGGTTGCCTCAACCGGCCGGGCCGGCTTTGTGCGAGAATTCCGCGAAGAAGCTCTCGAAATTCTCGAATTCGATCTTCGCACCGTCCCAAAAATTCTCCGGGCCGTGTTCGATGAGCACAATCCAGCAGAACGTAAAAGCGAGGTACAGGCAGAGCCAGGCGACCAGCCGTACGAACATGCGGGCAACATGCGCCGGTTGCCTTGCGTTCGCAACCTGCAGGGCTCGGAACGCATCGAAAATGTGTTTCGCCCCACGGACAAGGGGCTTTCGTTTTGGGCCGGCTTCGGTACGGTAAGGTTGTGAGTTACCAGGTGTTCGCCCGCAAATACCGCCCCCAGGTCTTTGATGATGTGCTCGGCCAGGACCACGTGGTCCAGACCCTGAAGAACGCGATTTTGCAGCGTCGCCTGGCGCATGCGTACCTGTTCGTCGGACCTCGCGGAACGGGCAAAACCTCCACGGCCCGTATTCTGGCCAAAGGATTGAACTGCGTCCACGGGCCGACCCCGAACCCGTGCGGCGTTTGCGATTCGTGCCGGGAAATCGCGCAGGGAATCAGCCTTGACGTGCTGGAGATCGACGGCGCCAGCAACAACAGCGTCGACCAGATCCGGGAACTGCGAGACAACGTCCGGTTCGCGCCCGTCCGGGGTCGTTACAAGCTGTACATCATCGACGAGGTGCACATGCTGTCGACGCAGGCATTTAACGCCTTGCTCAAGACCCTGGAGGAACCGCCTGAGCACGTCATTTTTGTCTTCGCCACGACCGAAGTGCACAAGGTGTTACCGACGATCCTGAGCCGTTGCCAGCGTTTTGACCTCCGCCGGATCCCGACCCAGGTGATTGCGCGTCACCTTGCGTTCATCGCCGAACAGGAAAACGTAAGGCTTTCACAGCCGGCAGCCGAGGCCATCGCGGTGGCCGCAGACGGCGGCTTGCGCGACGCAGAGTCGATGTTGGACCAACTGGTGGCGTTCTGCGGCCAGGACGTCGGCGAAAAGGAGGTGCTCGAGGTCTTCGGGCTGACCTCGGAACGCGTCGTCATTGACATCTTCCGGGCGATCATCACCCGGAACGCCGCGGAAGCCCTCGCGTTGATCGATCGCCAGGCTGAGGCCGGCAAGGATTTCGGAAGGTTGCTCGCCGACCTGCTGGTTTTTGCGCGGAGCCTGCTGGTGTTCAAGGTGGACCCGGCCGCGCTGCGTGATGAAGTCAGCGAGGCCGCGCGGGCCGCGCTCGAGCAACTGCACCCGCAACTGGAAACCGGCGAACTGCTGCGCTTGATCCAGCAATTGGCCGAAACGGAATCGGTACTGAAATGGTCCGCCAACAAGCGCATGCACCTCGAGATCGGGGTGATCCGGGCCGTCCAAAGCCTGGAGGAAGTCGGTTTGGATTCGGTCCTTGAAGCGCTTCAGGACCTGCGCAGTTCAGGCCAACCCGGTGGGAAAGCGCCGGCACCGGCACGCAAGGCGCGCCCGGCAGCGCCGAAACCCGCGGCCCAGCCGTCGCCGGCGACGCCGCCCGCAGAACGACGTCCGGTGGCGGAAAAGGTGCCGGCCGCAATCACGGCGGCCGACGGTGGCACGCCCGCCGGCGAGAGAGGGCCGGCGAAGATCATCCCGGCCGCCGAAGTGCAGCCGCAACCGCAAGCGGCCGCTGAACCTGCCGGTACCGGACCTAGGCGCGAGGCTGGACCGGAGGGCGGCAAAGAGGCGGCCCCCCGGGCGGAAGACCCGGCCATACCCCAGAGCCAGGACCCGGCACAAGCGCCACCCGAGGGCGAATGGCCGCTGCAGGAATTCTGGCCGAGATTTCTGACGGAAATCCGGTCCAAACGGCCGCTCATCCTGTCATGGGTGGAGAAAGCCGTTCCCCTCGGGATTGAAGACGGCGTTTTTCGGTTGGGATTGCCGGAAGGGGAGGCCCTTACGTTGGAATCGCTGACGCGAGCCAATAACCGCAAATTCATCGAGAACATCCTTGCTGAATTGCTGGGGCGCCCTCATCGCCTGGAGGCGGAGATCCGGCCGGGGCTGGAGCCGTTGCCGGCGGCAGCGCGCGTGGAAGCCGATTCCGGCGCAGCATTCAAGAACGATCCGCTGATCCAGAAAGCGTTGGAAATCTTCAGGGCCGAAATCCAGGCGGCAGAACCTGGATAAGGATGCGAATTTTGGCGAACCGTATGATCGAGGGACCAGGAGCAGACAGATGAACATCCAAAAGATGATGAAGCAGGCCGCGAAGATGCAGGAGCAAGCGGCCAAGATGCAGGAGCAACTTGCGGAAAAAACGTTGGAAGTAAGTGTCGGGGGCGGCAAGGTAACGGTCACAGCCAATGGCGTCGGCGATATCCTGGCGATCAGAATCGCCAAGGAAGTGGTCGACCCCGATGACGTTGAAATGTTGGAGGACCTTGTCCTTAGCGGGGTCAAACAGGCCATTGAAAAAGGTAAGGCCATGGCGCAGGAGGAAATGGGGCGCTTGACGGCCGGGCTGGGTTTGCCGCCGGGGATTCTGTAGGGCGCATCAACGTTTTTGCTTGAAACTGCGCCGCAGCGGCTTAGTTTTGGCGTCCGCTGCCGGAAATTCCTGAGTAGCTCAGTGGTAGAGCGGTCGGCTGTTAACCGATTGGTCGTAGGTTCGAATCCTACCTCAGGAGCCAGGCGCGGTTACACGGCGGCCACAGTGGATTCGGCCGGACGGCTACGGAGTTCACACGGCGAACACAACGAAACACGGCGACCGCGGCCAGAAGACAAAGTCCGAAGAGCTTGACATCGGCGTCGGCCACCCACCATGCCGCACCCGGCACTCACCACAAATCGGCCTGGTTGGGGAATTGCTGGACGGCACGATCGTAGCGCGTCGGCTCCAGCCACGGCAGGACCCTGGCGCACAACGGATTGAGCCACGCGCGCGTCGCGCGCGCGTAGAGGTCGAGCGGCTCCAGGTGCATGCGGAAGTGCAGCTTCGGGTCGTAATTCAACGGGGCGCTGTGGTAAGTGTGACAACCGCTCTCCAGCGCCCAAATCACCGTGTCCCGCCACGTCACGAAATAAAGGTGGCGCTCGAGGGCGATGGAATAATCGAGGCCGATGTAGTTGTCCTTGAGCACGCCGTTATGGACCAAACAGCAGGCAAAAGCCACGATACGGTCCCCTTCCCGCCAGAGCAGAAAGCGGGCCCGATCCGGCATACGGCGCCCCAGTTCGCTCAGGTATTCGGCATTCAGTTCTTCGAACTTCAGTTCCGAGCGCCCGAACACTGCGCGGTACAAAGGGACCAACTGGTCGACCCACGGCGTCACATCGGAAACCACGTCAAACGCGAGTGGGACACCCTGCGCAGCTTTGCGAAACTTACGACGCAGATTTTTGCGATAGGCGTGTGAAAGGCGTTTCGTCAAGTACTCCTCGAAGGTCTCAAAATCGAGGGTTAAGCCGGTGGCGGGCATGCTGGGTACCCTGGTGAAGCCCGAGCGTTTCAACGGCTCCAGCACCCCGCGGTAAGCGGCCGGGAAATCTTTGAAAACGATCAACGTGGCTCGGAGTTTGCGCCCGAGCGGTGGCAAAACTTCGCCCAGCGCCTGCGCGGTCCAGGTTACTTCCCCGGTTCCAACGTCCCGCCCGAGATCTCCTTCACCGGCTGAAGAGCCGACCATGAGCATGCGAAGCTTGAGAAAGCCGGGAAAACGCCGGCGAACCCGCTCAACCACCTGGCGGAACAATCGCGGCAGACCGGTCACGAGGTCCTGCAGAACGATAAAAACGGGCTGCACCGCGCGCGTCGTTCCATCGGCCCCTTTCAACAACAGATAACGATGCTCAAACTGTGCGCCGAGGGTATCCTGCGTCAGCTCGTAATACCGGTGATCAGTGATACGGCCCGCAAAGCTGCTTTCCCAGATCGCCTGGTCGTCCGGCGGTACACGTTCGACCACGACCGCACTCCCGAATGATGCCTTGACAGTAACGGGTAACGGGTGCGGTTCGGCGTTCGGCATGTGACTCTCAGGGCCGGCTGCTGGGTATTAAGCTGAACGTCCGGACTTACCGTTGGGCCTTGATTTGTGTCAATCTGTGCAACCTGTGGATGATTTCTCGGTTCCGCGTTTTCTGCAGATCCGCCGCCTGCGTTCTTCCGTCATGGCACCGTGTAGGGGTGCGCGGCGGATGCTCGTCCTAATCTGTGGATACGTCGTGCGATCGAACCCGTTACGCGTTGCCCGTCACACCTCAGTGCGCGAGGATCTTCGATAAGAATTGCTGGGCCCGCTCGGTGCCCGGGTCTTTGAAGAAATCGTCTTTGGGGCGGTCTTCAACGATGCGGCCCTGATCCATAAAGATCACGCGATGAGCGACCCGCCGGGCGAACCCCATCTCGTGAGTGACGACCATCATGGTCATGCCATCCTGGGCAAGGCGCACCATCACGTCGAGGACCTCCTTGATCATTTCCGGATCCAAGGCGGAAGTGGGTTCATCGAAGAGCATGGCGATCGGATCCATCGCGAGGGCACGGGCGATGGCGACCCGTTGTTGCTGTCCGCCCGAGAGTTGAGCCGGGTATTTCTGAGCGTGCGCCTTCAGGCCCACCGCTTCGAGCAGCGCAAGTCCCTTATCGGTCGCACCCCGGACGTTTCGCTTCAGCACCCGGCGTTGGGCGATCGTCAGGTTCTGCATCACGGTCAGGTGCGGGAACAGCTCGAAATGCTGGAAGACCATGCCCACCCGGGCGCGCAGCCGGGGCAAATTGGTCCGGCGATCGCCGACCGAGACGTTCTCGATCCGGATTTCTCCTTTCTGGAAAGGCTCCAGCCCGTTCACGCACTTGATCAAAGTGGATTTCCCGCTGCCCGACGGCCCGCAAACGACGACCACCTCCCCTTTGTCGACGCGCGTCGTGCAATCGCGCAAGACCTGGAACTCGCCGTACCACTTGGAGACGTCCTGTATGGAAATCATAACGCGATTTTTCTCTGCAACACCCGCACCAGGCTCGAGGCGGCAAAACAGAGCACAAAGTAGACTGCCCCGGCGAATAAAAGGAGCTCGACGATCGTGCCGTCGCGGTCCCCCGTCCGGTAAGCAACGCCGAAAAACTCGGAGAGCCCGATGACGTACACCAGCGACGTATCCTGGAAGAGGATGATTGCCTGGGTGAGCAACAGGGGCAACATCCGGCGGAACGCCTGAGGCAGAACGATCAGGCGCATGGTCTGGGCGCGTGACATGCCCAAAGCAAGGCCGGCGGAAACCTGGCCCCGCGAAACGCTTTGGATGCCGGCACGAATGATTTCCGCATAGTACGATGCCTCAAAGAGCGAAAAAGCCACAAAGGCGGATACCAGCCGGATGTCGGCGGCCGGATTCTTGAACAACGCCTGAATCAGCTGCGGGACCAGCAGGTAGAACCAGAGCAGAACCATGACCAGCGGGATGGAACGAAACCCGTTGACGTAGAGGGCCGCGAGACTGGACGGGATCGGGTTGGCGGACAACCGGGCCGTGGCGATCAGGGTGCCCAGCACGATGCCGACCAGGATCGCAACCCCGGTGATCGACAACGTGACCAGCATGCCGTTCCACAAGAACGGCAGGGCGCCCGGGATCGAGCTCCAGTCCAGCGCCGGCATTTATTTATGCCCTCCGACCAGGCCGGGCAGCCGGGCTGCCCGCTCCAGATAGCGCGCCGCCAGCATGACGGCGACGTTGATGGCCGCGTACAGCACCGTCACCGCGATAAAGGACTCGTACCAATGCGCGGTAAACTCCCCCAGCTGCTGGCTTTGGCGGGAAAGCTCAACCAGACCGATGGTGGAGGCAACGGCCGAGTTTTTGATGATGTTCAGGAATTCGGAGGTCAGCGTGGGGATGATGATGCGATAAGCCACCGGCAGCAGGATCAGGAGGTAAACCTGCATCAGGTTGAGGCCGAGCGCGAGCCCGGCGGCACGCTGGGCCCGCGGCAGCGAACCCAGGCCGGAACGCACCTGCTCGGCGACACGGGCGCCGGTAAAAAAGCCGAGGCAGAGAACCGCCGCCACCATTTGCTGCAGCAACGGGTTGAGGCCCTGCTTGAACCACATTCCGATCCCGGGAATGAGCTCAGGCATGACAAAATACCAGAGAAACAGTTGGACCAGCAGCGGCACGTTTCGAAATACCTCGACGTAAACCGCGGCGATGGAAGGCAGGATGCGCCCGGGCAGTGTCCGCATGATCCCGGCAATTGACCCGATCACAAACGCGACGGCCCAGCCCAGCACGGAAATGATCAACGTCCATTGCAGCCCGACGAGGAGAAATTGGAAATACGTTCCGCTGCGGTCGAACGCCGGTTGGGCAAAAATGCTCCAGTCCAGGCCTAAGAAAGTGTGCGGGAGGCCCAGGCTCATGAAGTTCTCCGTCCTCGGTTCCCACACACCTTCTTGGCCGTCGTGTGGAAACCGAGGACGGAGAACTTCATGAGCCTGGGCCTCCCGCACACTTTCTTACTGATAGGCTTGGTCGGTCGGGTGGGCAAAAACCTCCTTGAGATCGTCGTTCATGGGCAACTCGAGGTTCAAGCCTTTGGGGGGAATGGGAGATTGAAACCATTTCTGGTAGAGTTTGGCCGCCACACCGGAGGTTTCCGCTTCCGCGATGGCTGCGTCGGCAACCTGCTTAAACCCGGGGTCATCCTTGCGCATCGCCATGGCGTACGCCTCCTTCGATTGCGGCGTCCCGACGATGACCCAGTCGTCCGGCTTCCGGGCCTTGGCACGTTCGCCGGCCAGCAGGGCATCATCCATCATGAAGGCCGCTGCCCGCCCGCTTTGCAAGGTCAGGAAGGCCTCACCGTGATCCTTTGCGCTGATCAGGTTGATGCCGAGACCCTTTTGGTTCAATTCACGCAGGATACGCTCCGACGTGGTGCCGGCCGTGGTGACGACGTTTTTACCTTTGAGGTCGGGAAAATCCTGAATCCCCGAACCCTTCTTTACCAGCAGGCGCGTTCCCACGACGAAAATCGTGTCGGAAAAGGCCACCTGCTTGGCGCGCTCGGTATTGTGGGTCGTGGAACCCGCTTCCAGATCAACCGTACCATTCTGGACCAAGGGGATGCGGTTCTGCGAGGTGACCGGGGTGAGCTTCACCTGGAGACCGGGCAAGCTCAGTTTTTTCTTCACGGCATCCGCGACGATCATCGCCAGATCCTGTGAATAACCCACGACCTGGTTTTTGTCGTCGTAATAGGAGAACGGGATGGACGACTCACGGTGCCCGATCACCATTATCCCCGTGTCCTTGATCTTCTTCAGGGCGCCGGAAAGCTCCTCCGCGGGGGTTATGCCGGGCGTTGCGGCGAGCATGATCAAGCTGCCGACAGCCAGAAAAAAGAGTTTCATTGGCGACGCGCGAGTTGCTCTTCGCGCTTGTGGCGTTCGAGCACAAACGTGTTGTTATCGCCGTAGAGGCCCCACGGGCCGGGAGGCACCTCCGTAAACTCGACGAATTTCCAATCCGTCACGTCGGTGTTGGAAAGGCCGAGGTAATCACGGACCGCCGGGGCCACGTCGAGACCGGCCCCGCGGTTCAGGTTTGGCCGGGGTCGCTCGGACCCGAAAACGTATTCGGCGTGGTCGGTACGAAACGGGCCGACATCTTCCCATTGGGCGTAACAGGTTCGGTCGCCTTTGCGAATGGCCACCCAGCGATCCTTAAGCACGGTCTGGCCGAACCGGACAAAGCTGGTTTTGAACCAGGGGATAAGCTGGCTGGCTTCAGGCTTGGTGCGGCCGCCGCTCACGTCGTTGTAGGGGAGCGCCACATAAAACGGGTTCTGGCGCGGCACGAAAGAAGCCGGGATAAATCCTCGCCGGCTCTCCGGATTATCCGTGCCGCCGTAGTTCCGAGCCCAGTTAAGGTCCCAGGCGCTGACGTGATTGGGAACCGGGTTATTTCCGGCGGGCATTTCACCCACCCAGAAGATGGTGGTCACGATGGCCAGGTGCCACGGGTATTTACCGTCCAGGGAGGCGTTGGGCCGATTGCGCCAGGGGCTCGGCTGGATTTTGAAGAGCACTTCCTCGCGAAGTTTCATCGCGTTTTCGGTAAATTTAGCCGCGCGTTCATTCTCTGACTGGCCGTGTACGGTGCCTGAGATCAAACCACACACTAAAGTCAAGAATATTTGTCGCGTCATACCGGAAAGAGGCGGCGAACCTAGAGGCGCCCCCCGGGTGTGTCAACCATATATTCTATATAAATATAGTAGGGATTTACAGGGGGGAAATCCTCGCGCAAAATCGTTGGAAAAATTCGTTCTCAAAGCAAGGATTTTATTGCGCCGGTGCATTAATTTCCAGGTAGGTGCGCGAGATCACCCGCTGCGTCTGGGGATCAAATCGCTCGATGCGCATCTGCCTGAGCCACCATTTGCCGCCGATTCTCTGGCCGGAAATGAGTTCGAAGCGCTTAAGCAGCCGCCCTTGCCGGTCGAACCCCTCGGCGCGCATCAAGGCGCCGCCCTCTTTCTGAACCCACAAGCGCACCGAACCGTACTGGCTGTCGGTGACGGCGGCGGGTTGGACCAGGATGATCCAGCAAGGTACCGTTTTGACCGGTTGCTCACCTTCGACCGTGGCGCGACGCCAGTAGATGAATCGAAGCGACAGATCCTCGTAGGCGAGGTCAGAGTTGCGTACCGGCTGGAGCAACCGGCTCCCGGTCAGCCGCTGGGCACCTGCTTTGGATTCAGCCCGCAACTGAGCACCGGTTTCACCGAGGTCCAGCGTCAGCGATTCCGTCGGGTTGTCGAACTCATAAGTGACCTGCGGGCCTCGCAGCCGCAGCCGGAAAGGAATCACGGTTCCATCCGCCAGGCGCAATTGGCCCGTCAGGTCCTGGTAAAGCTGGCCCTGGGCCGCCCGAATCTGGTCCAGAATGGCGCGCGCGTCCGGTTGGGCAAGGGCGGCCGGCAACAGGCTGAAAGCCGCGCAGCACAGCAGCAGGGCCAGTAGATTCTTTACTTGTCTCATAAAAACGGTGTTCTAGCTTACCCGTCCCGCCCGATGCCGCATGGACAAAACGCTGCTGCTCCTGATCAACCGCGATTGGACTAACCCCGCGTTGGATTCCGTGATGGCCACGATCACGAACTTTTCCGTCTGGATGCCGGTGCTGGTCTTCGCCGGGGCGCTGCTGCTCTGGAAAGGCGGGATTCGCGTGCGTAGTTTTGTGGTCGTGACCCTGTTGTCGGTGGGACTCACGGATGGGCTCTTTACCCAATTCACCAAAAAGTGGGTTCACCGGCCGCGGCCGCACGAAGCGCTTGCCGGCGTGCGGGAGGTCAGTCTCCGGCATACGCACCCGGCTTTCGCCGGGGTGCTGCAACGTCCGCACGTGGAATACTCACCGCCGCCGCAGGAACGGCCCCAGGCAGCCGGCGGCCGTTCCTTTCCGTCCGGGCACGCGCTGAACAACGCGGTGATCGCCACGACGGCCGTCCTGTTCTTCAGGCGGTGGGGCTGGCTGTATTCGATTCCGGCCGTGCTGGTCGCCTATTCCCGAGTTTACTGCGGCTCGCATTGGCCGAGCGACGTGGTCATCTCCGCGGCGCTGGGCGTCGTCTTTGCCTGGCTGCTGGTGCAGCTCTATGGGCGCCTTTACCAAAGGCTCGGCCCGAGGTGGTTTCCGGATTGGTTCCACCGCCACCCGGAACTCATCCCGAGATCATGCGCATGAGATCGCGGTTCCTCTTTGTCCTGCTGTTTCTGTTTGCCTTGACTGCCTTGCGCTGGGTGTTGGCGGCAAATTACGAACTGTCGCCTGACGAAGCCTACTACACCCTTTGGGCCCAGCACCCGGATTTCAGTTACTACAGCAAAGGGCCGGGCGTCGCCCTGGCCATTCTCGCCAGCACCGCGCTCTGGGGCACCACCGAGTTCGGCGTCCGGTTTTTTTCGCCTCTGCTGGGCCTGGGAACTTCCCTGCTGGTCTATTTTCTGGCCCGGCGTCTTTACCGCGAAAGCGTGGCTTTCTGGGCAACGATCGCGTTGAATCTGGTGCCAATCTTCAACGTGGGGTCAATCGTCATGACGATCGATCCCCTTTCGATCTTCTTTTGGACGGCCGCCCTGGTCACGTTCTGGCTTGCCCTGGAGCGCAGCCCTCGATTTTCGTGGTGGTGGCCCCTCACCGGGGCGCTCATCGGTACCGGGTTTCTGGCAAAGTACACCAACGCGTTCCAGCTATTCTCCGCCTTGTTTTTCCTGGCGGCCGTACCGAAGTATCGCGGCGAGCTACGCCGGCCCGGCTTTTATTCGTTGCTGCTCGGTTTTGTGCCGTTCCTGCTGCCGCCGTTGATCTGGAATCAGCAGCACGAGTGGATCACCCTGGAACACCTGTCCCAGCGGGGCGGCCTGGACCATCCGCTCGGCGTACACTGGTCACAAACCGGCCAGTTCCTGGGTGCTCATCTGGGGGTTTATTCGCCCCTGATGTTTATCGGCTTCCTGATCGCTTTCTTCGGCTCGATCCGGAAGGCGTTTCAAAGCGGCCGGGTCTGTTTTCTACTCAGTTTCACCTGGCCGCTCCTGGCCACCTACTTCATTTTGTCGTTTAACCGGGCGGGTGAACCAAATTGGACGGCGCCTGCCTTCGTCAGCCTGGGCATTCTGGCCGCAGCGCAGTGGCTACGATGGTCGCGAGGTCAGAAACTGGCCGGCCGCTTCTGCCTGGTGGCACTCGGTCTCGGTGCCGTGGTGACCCTCTTTGCCCTGGAAACGGATCTGGTGCGAATTCTGGGTTATCCCTGGCGTTACGAGCTTGATCCGAGTTCGCGGCTGCGAGGTTGGAAATCGTTGACGGAAAGCGTCGAGGCATTCCGGCAGCGCTTTGAGGAAAAGCTCGGCGAAAAGGTGTTCCTGATCGGAAACAAATACCAGACTTCGTCGATGCTCGCTTTTTATCTTCGGGACAAGCGTCCCGAAGGACCGGGACATCCGCCGGTGTATATCCCGGAGTCTCAGGATATCGAGAATGAATTCTCCTTTTGGCCCCGGTACGATGCATTCATTGACGCGCCGGCGCCGGCAAACCAGGCCGAATCGCTCTTTACGGAACAGGCCGGAATCAATCCGTTCATGAGCCGGTCGGCGCTCTATATTACCGATCGGCCGGCAGGCGGACCGCCCCAATCAATCCAGGGGGCGTTTTCGCGCTGGGAGCTGGTGGCGGTGTTTGCGCTGGAACGCCGTCACCTTCCGCTGAGGCAACTACGGATCTTCGCGTGCTATCAATACCAAACGTTACCGCTGTGATGGTATGGTTGAGCTGTCGGTGATAATTCCGGTCTACAACGAGGAGGATAGCCTTCCGCAGCTCCAGGAGGAGCTCAGCCGGACGCTCGCCCCTTACGCGCACGAATTGATCTTCGTGGACGACGGCTCGACGGACCGGAGCCTGGAACGCATAAAACGCGAACCGAATGTGCGGGTGTTGGCGTTTGAACGAAACAGCGGCCAAAGTGCGGCGATGTACGCCGGACTCATGGCGGCGCAAGGACGCATCCTGGTCTTGATTGACAGTGACCTGCAGAACGATCCGCACGACATCCCACGCTTGCTGGCCGGAATCGAGGCCGGCGCGGACCTGGTGTGCGGTTACCGCGCCAAACGGAAGGACACCTGGTTCAAGCGAGTTCAAAGCCGGATTGCCAACGGCGTGCGCAGCCGGTTTACCGGGGATGGCATCCGCGATACCGGGTGCACCCTGAAGGCGATGCGCGCAGAGTGCCGGGAAGCCCTCGTCCCATTTCACGGTATGCACCGGTTTATTCCGGCCTTAATCAAGGGTCTGGGCTACAAGGTCGTTGAGGTGGCGGTCAACCACCGGCCTCGCCGGCATGGCGTGAGCAAATACACCTTCAGCGCCCGGGCCCTGCGTGCCACAGTCGATATGTTCGGGGTACGCTGGCTTCTGAATCGGCAGCTGCGAATCCGGTTCCGACCCGCAGCCCCCGGATCGTGAGCGAAATAGAACCGTCCTCTCGGAGGTGGGCGAACCATGGGTAACAACACTGCTTCGCCAAAGGCGAAGAGAATGGGCGAAGAGAAAGGGCGAAAAAGCACGGAACGATCGAGGTTCTTCATATGAGCACGTTTGACGATCTGACAGACCAGACATTCCCTTCCATCATCGGACGCAAGGTGGTTGATCAGCGCGGTGACGACATCGGCACCCTCGATGCCCTGTGGACGGATGAAGACACGGGGAAAGTCGAGTTTCTGGGAGTAAAAACCGGTTGGATTTTCGGCAAGAC
>JAFAUY010000466.1 GCA_019243005.1 Verrucomicrobiota bacterium
CTGATTTCTTTAAGAAAGGCATTGGCCAGGAGCGGGATGTCCTCCTTGCGTTCCCGCAACGGCGGAATGCGAAGCTGCACCACGTTGAGGCGGTAAAACAGGTCTTCGCGAAACTTGCCTTCCCGGACCAATTCGGGCAGGTCGCAGTTGGTGGCGGCGATGAGACGAACGTCCGCTTTGATGGGCTGGTTGCCTCCGACCCGTTCGAACACGCCCGGGTCCAAGGCGCGAAGGAGTTTCACTTGCACGTTGGCGTCGATCTCGCCGATTTCATCCAGGAAAAGCGTGCCGCCGGCGGCCTGCTCGATGCGCCCGATCCGGCGTTCAATGGCGCCGGTAAACGCGCCCTTTTCGTGCCCGAACAACTCGCTTTCGATCAGCTGCGGCGGAAATGCAGCGCAATTGACGGCTACAAATCTGGTTTTCTGGCGGTTACTCAGGTTGTGAATCGCGTGGGCGATCAGTTCCTTACCGGTGCCGCTCTCTCCCACGATGAGGACGGTTGCCCGGCTCGGGGCAACCTGGCGAATGGTGTCGTAGATGCGATGCATGACCGGCGATTCGCCGATGAGGTTTTCCAGTCCGAACCTTTCCTGAACCTGTTGTTTCAATTGCAGGTTCTCCTGTTCGGTCTGGCGGCTCCGGATGGCGCGCGCGACCTTGATCTCGAGTTCGTCAATGTTGACCGGCTTGGTGACGAAATCGTAGGCCCCGTGCTTCATGGCTTCGACCGCGGTGGCAATCGAGCCGTAGGCGGTCATGAGAATGCAAATCGGGGGACGCGGCCGGCGCAGAATTCGATCGATCAATTGCAAACCGTCATCGCCGCCCAGCCGCAGGTCGGTCAGGACGAGGTCAATCTGGTCGGCATCAAGGACGTTCAGCGCCTCTACGGCATCGCTGGCCGTGTAAACGTCGAAATTTTCCTCAAACGAACGGCGCAACCCCTCGCGGGTATGCTTTTCGTCGTCGACGATGAGGATGGTGCCCTGCATGAGAGAAAACCGGAACGGAGTTACCTATCGCTGCCCGCTTGCCTGCTTGCTACTACGTGGTTACCTGCGTGCGTGAGTGCGTACGTGCCAGCCGGCCTGCCCGTTTACCTTTCTTCCGCCGTTTCCGACTGGCTGCCTCCGGCTTCGAGCAACCGGACGCGTTTATCTCCATGGGGAAGGTGTACCGTGACCTGGACCCCTTTACCCTCGTTGCTCTCGATCTCGATTTCACCGCCGTGTTCGCGTACGATACGCCGCACGATCAGGAGCCCCAAACCCGACCCGCCGGCTTTAGTCGTGTAATACGGGCGGAATAATTTGCTCATGTTTTCCGGCGAGATCCCGCCGCCGGTGTCGGCGAAGGCCACGGAGACATAGGCATCATCCCACCAGGAACGAATGTGCAGGATTCCGCCCGCCCGCATGGCCTGGACCGCGTTCTTGATGAGGTTGTAAAAGGCCTGTTTGAGCTGGTCACGGTCCACCTCCGCCTTAGGCAGGTCCGGTGCCAGCTCCATTTCCACCAGGATGTCACGGTCCTGGATCTCGGCGCGGATGAAGGAAACGGTTTCCTTGAGAATTTCATTGATATCGGCGGAAACGAACTGGGGGCTGGTCGGCCGGATGGCACGCAGGAACTGCTGGATGATGGAATCGAGCCGCCGGATTTCACCTTTGGCGACGTCGAGCAATTCCTGGATGCTGCCACGCACCTCTTCAGGTACGCGGCGCAACTTTCGGTCGATCAGCTGCAGGTGAATGTTCAGGGAGTTGAGGGGATTCCCGATCTCGTGGGCAACGCCCGCCGCCAGCAGGGTCAACGCCGACAACTTTTCGCTCTCGATGGTCCGCTCCGCCGTTTTCCGGTCCTCGGTGATGTCCCGCAAGATGATGACGTGCCCGACCATGCCCGGGAGGGCCGCCTTACTGCCCGGTTGTTGGTCGTCGAGGTGCAGGGGCGTCACGTAAAAGTTAAGGAAGCGATGGTGCGGGTAGAAGATTTCGATGTCGCGGCTGACGGTTCCTTCCGTTGAGCGCAGAGAAAACCAATCAAGCCCGCGGAGGACCTCGGTAAACGGCCGGCCCAGCACGTTCTCGTCGTCCACCGCAAAAAACTGCTGGGCGGCGGAGTTCAGGAACTGGATTTTACCCTGCATATCCGTGACGATGATGCCTTCCTGCAAGGCATCAAAGATCCGTTCCAAAAAACCTTTTTCCTGGGCCAGCCGGACCAGGTAATTCTGCACTTCCTCCGGCTGGACCCGCCGGATACGTTCGATCAGTTTATCGATAAAGCCGGACCTCATGGTTCGAAGTTGACGGTGGATAGCCTGGCGAGGGCCGTGCTGTAGAGTGCCGGCGGGATTTGCTCGGTGCTGGCTGCCTCCGCGGCCGACGGGCTCCAAAGCTCAGGCGGTAAGGTGTGCATAAAGCGCGTGGAGAGAACCTGCAGTTTGCCGGTCCACTCCGGAGAGCCCACGGTCAGGTGGCGCACCTGATAATCTTTTTGGCGCACCACGACGGTAGCACCCCAAGGGGGCGGCTGGCGGCTCTGGATGAGTTCCGTGGCGGGATGCAGGTCGATGCTCCAGGCCGGCTGGTTTTCGGCATCTTTGGCCGGCTGAAAGCTGCTGATCTGGAAGAGGGCCGGCAAGAGCACGATCTGATTGTCACGAAGCGGTAAGTGGAAATTGGGGATCGCCGTGGCCGGCCCGGGTGGGCCGGCGGCGGCGATGACCCGGTCCGCCACGGCGCGCGGGTAAATCCAAACCTGTTGCCCTTGCCTGCAAAAGACGACGTGGTTGCCCGGACCGACGGTTTCAATCCGCAGCCGGTCCGGCATCTGCAAACTTACCCGTAAGGTGCGATGAAGCAAAGAGCCTGCACCCAGGGAACCGCTCGTTCCCGCTGCTTCCTGCACCACCACGTCGGCTTGCATCGCTTTGATGGACGATTTCGAATAAAAAAGCGCTCCGTAAGGCTGGAGTACGCGGGCGAGCACATCGTATTTGTTTTGCGCGCGCGCGCTTTGCCCCATCACCCCTAGCAGGCCGATCAGGGCAAGCAGGCAGCGCCACGCCATTCGGCGGTTTTCAATCACCGGTTACAATAATGGGGAGATGCCTCGAAACGCAATCCGCATAGCGCGGAGAGGTTGCACTTCTGGCACGGGACGCTAAAACATAGCGGCTGTGCTTGGTTTGACGTGTTTGCTGGCAGCCCGGACCGGAGGGTTGGTCTATGCTTTTACCGAAGCTACGCCTGAAGGAAAGCTCGTGCTCGCCGCCCTGTTCATCGGGTCCATTTTCAGCTGGTCGGTCATGATCACGAAAATCCGGGTGGTGCGCCTGGCGCGCCTCCAAAACGACCGCTTCCTGCAGCTGTTCCGGTCGGACCGCCAGCCCCTGAAGATTTACGATTCGAAAATCCGCTTTGACGGTTCTCCGCTTTATTCCATCTACCGGGCCGGCTGCAAAGAACTCGCCTTTCACCTGCTTGGGTCGACGGAAGCCGACGATACGTTCCGGGCCCGGCTGGAAACGGCGGAACGCATCATGCCGTCGCAGATGCGCGTGGTCACCACCGCGATGGAACGCGCCGTCGGCGAGTCGGCGTTGCGTTTGGAATCGCAGATGATCCTGCTGGCTACCGCGGTCAGCGGCGCTCCATTCCTGGGATTGCTGGGGACCGTCTGGGGCGTGATGGATACCTTTTCCGGGGTCGCCTTAGCCGGTTCGGCCAACCTGCAGGCCATGGCGCCGGGCGTTTCAGGCGCCTTGATCACGACCGTAACGGGTCTGCTCGTCGCCATTCCCGCCATGTTCGGCTACAACTTCCTGGTTACCAGCATTCGTTCCCTGATCGTGCAGAATGATAACTTTGCCGCCGAACTCGCGTCCGAGTTCGAGCACAAGTACGTAAACCATTCTCATTCGTGGCGTCCGGAATTGGTCGACAAATAATCCTTACCCGCCCGCTGCCGCATGCGCCGTTTTTCCGACCGCCACACCGTTCATACGCTGACCGAGATTAACGTCACGCCGTTGCTGGATCTCGCGTTCGTGCTGCTCGTCATTTTCATCATTACGACCCCCCTGATGGAAAACAGCGTGAACCTGATCGTGCCCACCAGTACGGACGCCACGCAGTCGATCGAGCCTGCGCAGGTCCAAACCATTTCGATCGATAAAGACGACGTGCTCCAGTTCAACGGCGAGACCGTGGACGCCGCCGGACTGGAAAGCCGGCTCAACGCGCTTCATGCCGCCAAGCCGGATGCCGCCGTCATCGTGCGGCCGCACCGCGACCTCAGCGTGCAAAAATTCATTTCGGTCATGGACATGCTTCAGCGCGCCCAAATCACGAAGGCTGGTGTCTCCACCCGTCCGGATCAACCCTGAGGGTTTCGCCTGATAAGGCTGCGCCTTATTAATTTAGCTGCGCCTTATGGATTTACCATGAATGAGGAACACCGGCTGGAACCCAATGGCGGTTTCAAGATGGTGTTGGCCGTCATCACGGCGGCACACCTGCTGATGCTGGGTGGATTCCTGACGCTGAGCCTGCATCCGCTAAAGCGGATAGATCAAGAGCGGATGGATCAAGAGCTGGTCTGGGTGAACCCGGGCTCGTTTACCGGAGACGCACCAGGCAAAACCGACGGTGCGCCCGCCGTACGCGCCGCACCCTCAACCCCGTCGCCGCCACTGGTGGGGGGTGATGAGCCGCCGCCGGATGCCGCGCCGGTAACCACCCCCGCGGGGCCGGAAGAAGCGCCGCCTTCCGCTCCTACCCCGGCGCCGGTCGAGCCCGTTCCGCCTCCGGAGGAAACGCCGCCTCCGTTGCCGCCTCTGCCCGCACGTTCGGACCTGGGGTTGGCTACACCCAACCCGCCGCCGATGCCGAAACCGGTTTCCAAGTCCAGGCCAAAGCCGATCCCAAGCGTCACGCCTAAGCCCAAGCCGAGCGCGAACGCTACTCCTAAGCCCAAGCCGAAACCGAGCCCGAGCGCTATCCCCAAAGCGCGCACCACGCCGAAACCAAAGCCCAGTCCGAAACCGGTCCCGGAAGCAAGCCCGGAAACCGCGGCGAATCCCAAACCGCCCTCCAGGCCAAAGGCGGGTTTGATGGCGAAAAATGGGGACAAAGCGCCACGCGCTGGCCGTGTCGATGATGGCGATGGCGGAACCGTGGGATCCCCCGGCGGTGCGGGTGACGGCACCGGTGCAGGTCAGGCAGCCGGGAACGGCGAGAGTAAGCTGGCCTACTACGCAGAGGTGATCAAAAACCGGTTCCAGGCCGCCTGGAACCAGCCTCGCGGCGAAATTGCCGCGGGAACCGAATTGGTGGCGACCGTCCGGCTCAGAATCCAGCCGGACGGCGCCGTAACCGAGTTCGTCCTAATCGAAGGGTCCGGTAATTCGGTGGTGGACGAATCGGTGCGTGAGGCGGGACGAAAAATTACGCATCTGCCGCCGCCTCCGGGCGGAAACGGTTTCAACCCGGTGGTGCGTTTTGAGTTGGGCGACTAAAAGAAAATGCCACGAATGCCACAAGTGGAAAAATGCCACAAATGAGCGCGGGTCGGGTGTCGAGTGCCGAGTTCGGACTCCCTGTGGCTGCCGTGCGACCTTAATCTGCGTCAATCGGCGTAATCTGTGGATGAATTCCTTTTCTGCGTCGCCTGCGTGTTCTGCGGATATTTTTCGCCTCTTCTGTGGATTCGCCGTGGCGCCGTGTGAACGCTTGCGCTGTGCCCGTCCTCCCACCGTGGCCGCCGTGTGACCGTGTGACGTCACCTGATCGGGTCACGCAATCTGATTTGCTACTGCTTGACGATTTTGCTTTACTGAAATTTCTTTCATCTCACAGTTCCCATGCCAGAAGACGACCGCTATCAGCATTATAGAGTACTTAAGCGGGCCGACGGCACTTTGTGGGAACTGGGCCGGGGCGCCATGGGCATCACCTACAAGGCCTATGACACCAACCTGCGTTGCACGGTGGCCCTGAAGGTCATCAACGCGGCCTACCTCGAGAGCGACACCGCCCGGCAGCGCTTCCTGCGCGAAGCGCGCGCGGCGGCGGCCCTGCGCCACCAGAACGTGGCGGCGGTGTTCCATCTGGGCACCGACCACGGT